>CAILAQ010000111.1 GCA_903832165.1 uncultured Bacteroidota bacterium
ATAAACAACATGATCCATTCCCCGGTACTGTCCATCAACATCTGAATACAGATTTGGGGTCAGCAGGGAATGATAAAGTGCGGTATAAAAGATCTTTTGCTGGTCACCAGTTCCTCCGGTTACCTTGATTTTACCCAATTCTGCGTTCCATGCGTTCTCTGCACGGTTCACGATTTTATCGAAATCCCATCCTGAAAGCTCGCTGTCGAGATTGCGGCGGGCACCTTCTGCACTTACTGCCGACAGGGCTACTTTTACCAGAATCTGCTTTCCGGCTTTTGTCTTATAATCAAAAATGGCTTTAACCGATTTGCCCCTGATCTCTTTACCTTCTCCTGTTACTGCTCCGTTGAGCAGCAGCGTAGGATTGTCGAATGGCTCTGAAAAACGTGCAACAAAATATACATACTGATCCGATGCCCAGCCCTGGGAATGCCGCAGACCCTCGATTTCGGTTTCACTGACTACACGGATATAACAATCGTCGAGAGGCTTATCGCCATTCATTATTCCATGTTCCAGATTAAACAGGATACTGCTTTTATCCGATTTTGGAAAGGTGTAACGGTGCAGCCCGACGCGTTTGGTCGCAGTCAGTTCGGCTTGAATTTTAAAATCTTCCAGATACACACTGTAATACCCTGGTGACGCCTTCTCGCTGCTATGTTTGTACCTCGATTTGTAACCCTCGGCAGAGTTGTCATCCCCGCGAAGGCTGGGACCCCCTGAAGATGCACCTGATTCAATAGTTGCCGGCATCACCAATATGTCTCCGAAATCTGCCACTCCGGTGCCGCTCAGGTGAGTATGCGAAAATCCGACGATCGATGAATCCCGGTAATGATATCCGCTGCAACACCCGTCATTATAAGTGTCCGGACTTAATTGTACCATCCCGAAAGGCATGGATGCCCCGGGAAAAGTATTGCCTGTGGCATCTGTTCCGATGAAAGGATCAACCAGATTAACTAAATCACTGCTGCTTTGATTCTTACATGAAACAAATAGAAGCGCAATCAAGAGATATATCGCGAGTCGTTTTATAATCGATGGCATGTAATATTATCCTAAACTGCTGTACGGTTCCTGGTACAAAGTAAAAATTTCTTTTCCTGACTAACGAACCAGAACTCAATTTCTTATTAACTTTTTTCTTCCGTCTATCGATCTTCTTCTTCGTCCCCCGATCTTCTTCTTCGTCTTCCGTGTCACGCGTCACGCGTTTCGTGTCACGATTCTTCTGTCGACTGCCTAATGCTGACTGCCGACTATCTTCACCATCGCACACCCTCTTTGCAAAGGTATGGCAAGCCTGATTCCATCACCGGCTTTGTCAATGGCGATCTTCACCGGCTTATCGTTTCCCGGATAAAGAACTTCAGCACTAAGCGTACCTTTCAATCCCGGAACATTCCGGAGAATTACCGTCACGGTACCCTCTTTCGGACCAAAAGTTACCGGAATAGCCCAGCCGCCTTTGATCTCAAAAAGGTTGACTTTGGCATTTTTCCCCTCTACTCCGATGCAATTTGGCTCAAGCACCCATTTCTTACCCTTCAGTATCTCCAACATCGGACCATAATCAAGATATTGCTGGTCAACCCATTCACCCGGCAGCAATGAATGATCATTGCCGGGGAAAGGCGCCATCGGGTAAACTCCCAGATACATATATCGCTGGAAAAATGCATCAGCATCCGGGCGCAGATTTTTCTCTACGCTGGTCCAGCCGAGAACAGGTCTGCGAATTCCCATCAGGGCGGTAAGATTCAATGGTGATCCTCCATAAGTGAATTCATCAAAGTAGCCATCAGTCTGCTTAAGTAGGTCGATGCGCTTGTCATGGTTATTGATAAAAATAACTTTTCCTGATTTGTGCATGAGCGGTCCGAGCTGATTAAGCAGGCTGTGCCAGGATAGCAGGAGCGACCGGGTAGGCTTGTCGCCAAACCAGCTGACCTCATCATCCCGTTCCTCATTGTACATTCTCAGCCAGTCCATACGATCGATACAGATTCCTTCCGCATCAGGTATCAGCTCGATATGCTTTTTGGCCTGATCCAGCAGAAATTTCTGGTAAACAGGCTCGCCGGGATCCATGATAATCCCGTTGCCCCAGGTGTAGTATGGTCCGTTTGGCCTTGATTTCGGATAAAAGGCCAGTTTATCCTTCGATACTGCACCCGGCACATGGAGAATTGCATCGTTCAGTTTTCCATAAAGAAAGTCGTTTGCATTTCGCCAGAGATCCTGATCTGCAACGTTATTCTTTGCCGGTGCCGGATCATTTATGTTGGCCCCGAATTCGGTTACATTGAAATAGCTTAACACATGAAATCCCTGAGTTTTCATTTTAGCAGCGTAATCCCTCATGT
Organism: uncultured Bacteroidota bacterium; assembly: GCA_903832165.1. Lineage (GTDB taxonomy): Bacteria > Bacteroidota > Bacteroidia > Bacteroidales > UBA12481 > UBA12481. The sequence goes on from CAILAQ010000111.1 coordinate 2,376, forward strand.
CTCTTACAGATGTTGTGCCGCCGCCGTACCTTGGCCAGTGTGCCGTATCGTTGCTGACCGGTGGGATAAACATGCCCATGTAAGGAAAATCGAAGCTGGCTTTCCAGTTCACGCCAAAAGCCATTTTTTTCATCTTATTCAGATCAAAGGCAGTCTCCAGGGAGGAATAAGCTCCGGTCCCGGCAATCTCATCGGCATTGGCAATATTCGGGTTGAAGTACTCAGGATAATTAGCTGTCATCCAGCGTAATCCTCCTCTCCAACTGGATTCGTGGGCAACAATATCCATGGTAAAATAAATGGTTTTGCCCGCTGAAATCCTGTGATTTTCACGCGAGAAAACCAGTTCCCCGGAGGTGCTGGTACGAAGGTTCAGATCCAGCAAGGTATCGGCTGGAGAAAGGATCAGACTCAGACCGTTATCAGTCTGGCCCTCCAGAACGGAGACCATAGGAATTCCGAAAAGGTTACCCTGAAAAGGACAAAAACCCAGACGTGGGTTTTCATAGCTATAGGGTGGGGCGCCATACCAAATCGTATCATTTATAAATGGAATAGGTATCAGAGGATCGCTCCAGTTACGCGTTATATCTGATGGCAGGATCCCTAGTGATGATTGCTGGTCAGATGATTGCTTTTTGATTTCGCCAAGTCTCGGATCGCCCCAGGCAGTCCAGAATTTTGCCTTGTCAGAATCGGGATAAATCAACTTGGTCTCAATGGGTGTGCTCCAGGTACCCTTTATGCCGGTAATCTCGATTACCCATCGGATGCTTCCATTGCCCGGCCGGAATCTGTCGGTCAGAAAGCAGCTGTTCCCTGTCGTGAGGGAAACCCATTTCCTTGTAAAATTAACCTGATCCTTCTTTTTTATAACCTTGATATTCCCCTCCGGCTTGCAATCGGCCAGACTGCTGAGGGCTTTAACCTCTCGCACTTGTTTATTTCCGGTAAACTCAAGTCGGACGACTTCGCCGTTACCGTTGATATTTACAGCCAATCCCGGAATCCGGAATTCGTATGCCTGCTGATCGCCTGACTGGCAGGCCGTCATCAGTGCAAAAAGCAGAAAAATTTTCGCAATTGTTTTCATTCAAACTTCACGATTACTTGATATTTATAATTCGGCATTCGGAATTCTAAATTCGAATCTCAACTTTTCTCCTTCATTTAACTGCGTTCCACCCATAATCCACATACTCCGTCTCCATCTTTTCGCCGGTCACTTTAATCAGCATATATCCTTCTTCCAGCTTGCCCAGCGCACCGCCCCACCAGCCGGCCGAAACGGCACCTCCGGTAATGAAATGAACTCCATCCATGTACAGGTCTTCATAATAATGCTGATGTCCCTGCAGTACCAGCTTCAGGTTTTTCTTCCGGAGCATGTCCATCACCACTTTGCCGTTCGTAATCACTGAGCCGGCACTATTAACCTGCTGACCGCCCTCCTGCCACTGATTGTATGCTGTGATCAGCGGTATATGAACTGATACCACAATCGGGGTTTTATCACCCACTTTGGCCAAATCCTGCCTTAACCATTCCATTTGCACCGGATTGATTTTTCCTTCGTAATGCCGGTCGGGTGTTTGTTCAATAGATTTAAGCAGAATGAAATGCCATCCTTTGTAATCGAATGATTGCCAGGGATTTCCAAAGTAACGGCGAAACATTCCTTCCCCATAATCGGGATCAAGGGTATCGATGGTTTTATTATAAAATGCAAAAAGCTCATGATTGCCAACGGTATTGTGAACAGGCATCTTAAATCCCTTCATCAGGCCGCCGTACAGCTGGTACAGCGAATCGGCACGACTGCGGGTTTGTCCAAGGGCATCCATGACCAGGTCGCCGCCTGTGATCACAAAATCAACTTTCGAACTGTTCACATGGTCAATGGCCTGCTGAAAACCTATGGGCGCGCTCTTGTCCGGCGTAATGTGAATGTCGGTCAGGAAAGCAAACGCGAAATCGGGTTTCGGATTTTCATTTGTTGTGCATCCAATGATGAGGATGGATCCGACCAGTAGAAGTAGTGGGGATTGTTTCATTGTTTCAGAGTTTCAGGGTTTCAGAGTTTCAGGGTTTCAGAGTTTCAGGGTTTCAGAGTTTCAGGGTTTCAGGGTTTCAGGGTTTCATGTTTCAGGCCTTCAGTATTAGATTAACCTCGGAGCGCCCCCTCTCCCGTGAGTGGAGCGCCAGCGCAGCGAGCGCGGGAGAGGGGGAAGGGGGTGAGGTGGATCATCAGAGTTTCAGCTCTTGCTTAATTTCGTGGTTTGCATAAAGGTCCCCGCGTTCCTTTAGATTTGGTTCTTAATAATAAAAGCAGTTAAATTGAAAAGGAATGAGGTGAACTTTCCCGCGTCCTAGGCTCACGACCCAACTCGCGTATTAGTCCTCATTCCCTTTTCTTGCTACTGTGAACCAATTAGAATTTTAGGCATAGAGGCCTATTAAAGGTTTTAGTTACAGCAGCTTTTATTAAACGCTTAATTACAAAGTTATGGATTATTCAAAATTTATTGGCATCGATGTGAGTAAATTAACTCTCGATGTTGAAGTTTTACCGGATGGCAAGGTTCTCCATGCAGAGAACGATGTAAAGGGGATTAAGCAGCTCTTTCGCACGCTGGCAAAGGATTACAAGATTAAACTCTCTGAAGCGCTGATCGCTTTTGAGCACACCGGCTTTTACTCGCATCAGCTGGCTCTTTATCTTCAGGAAAAAGGTTACTCTTTTGTGATGCTACCTGGCCTGGAGCTGAAGCGGTCCCTGGGCATTACTCGTGGAAAAAGTGACAAGATCGATGCCGGAAAGATTGCCGAGTATGTCAGCTTGCGTAAGCTTCAGATTATACCCACGCAAATGCCTGAAAAAGAGATCGAAAAAATGAATCGATTACTATCCTTGCGAGACAGACTCGTGAGTCAGAGGGCCGGGTTCAAGGTGACTATGGGGGAAGCCAAACGGGCTATTGGGAAAAAAGAGGATTCGCTTTACTTCAAAGTTCAGGAAGCCATGATCAAAAGCTTAGATCAGCAGATCGATCTGCTGGACACGGAGCTTTTAAATGTGGTACAGAATCATCCGGAGCTGAAAACGCAATTTGATTTGATCGTCAGCATCACCGGTGTTGGTACTCAGACAGCTCTGTATATGATTGCTGTAACTCATGCTTTTCACAAGTTCCCAAACGCTCGAAAGTTTGCCTGTTATGCGGGCATTGCTCCATTCCCTTACCAATCGGGTACCAGCATCAGAGGGAAAACCAAAGTGAGTCATCTGGCTAATAAAAAGATGAAATCCCTCCTGAGTAACATTGCCGCAAGTGCCATCCAGCATAATACTGAAATGAGATTGTTTTACCAGAGAAGACTCGCAGAAGGAAAAAACAAAATGTCAACACAGAATATAATCCGCAACAAACTGGTGGCCATAATCTTTGCCGTCGTTAAGCGCGGAACTCCTTACGTAGAAATCATGAAGTATGCAGCCTGATCCAATCAAAACAACTTTACATCAAAGGATCTTAAGCGCTTTTCTAAGGTTTGAATCAGGTCCTGTCAAGGGTGCCTGCGTGATGGCCTTGAGGGTAAGGAAAGGCATTTACTTGCCCTTGACAGATTCTGTTCAAACTTTATCTTGGCGATTAAGAACTTTGATGGAGAACTTAAGTGACCGCCTAAAATATTTTCACCCTAACGTAAAAAAGATGATAAATTCTTTGGTTTTATCTTAGAATACCTTGCCGGCCTCTTATGCGAACCCCTTACCTCCTGGATTATTCGGTAATTCGCAATAAGTAAATCCTTGAGCCCCACCGGGAGAGCCTGCTAACTTGATCCCAACTCAAGATCGCGCAAAGCTTATCAGGGGTTCATACAGCCCATCATCGGCCTGGTGGATAGCATTCAGGTAATTCTTACGCGATGCAGTTTTGGTTGTCAGGTTAATGGTTCCCCAGGTGAAAACCGGAAGATTAAAAACGTTCGAAATAAGAATATCTGCACAGAGCCTGGAATGCCTGCCGTTACCATTTGGGAAGAGGTGTGTTTTAACCAACCGATGCTTGAATCGTATTGCTATTTCATCAGGTTGGAAGGTTTTGTGATCGATCCAATATTTGCAATCGTCTAATAACTGCCTTAATTCAACCGATATTATGGATTTATCTACGCCAATATTCTTATTCGTTTTTCGCATTTTTCCTGCCCAGCTCCAAACGGATCCAAACATGCGTCTGTGAACTTCCATCATGAATTCTTCTGATAGGATTTTATCAGCAGTTATCTTTTTCCGAAGAGTCCATTCTATTGCTCTTTCAATATTCTTTTGTTCAAACTCATCCAACTCTCCGCGTGTCGAAATCGTCCTGATTTTCAATCCTGCTTTTTCGTCCTCGTCAAGTGGAGTTTGACCTTCGAGGTAGTCTAATGTCAATCCCATAGGTACCTCGGCATTTCCTGTTTTATCTCGGCTGCTTTTTCAAGAATTGCCTTTTGCAGCCGCTCTTCAGAATTTTTCTGATCTTCCAGTATCATGCTGTTTGAAGTTCTGAGAACGATTTCTTTGGCAATTTCCAGAGCACGGTTATCGATCATCTGTTGCAATGATCCGCTATTTGGTACAAAAACATATACCAGCTTCATGTCAAGGCAGCTGCTGACCTGACGCAATACATTAAGAGAGATATTACCGTTTTCTTCACGGACTTCAATTTCTTTAACACTTTGAGGGGTAATCTTTAATTTTTCCCCCAACTGCCGTAAAGACATTCCCAACGATTGCCGGATTGAATATATCCATCCCGATGGTGGTATTGCAAAAGAATCTGCAATCTTAACAGATGAGATCTTTTTGTCGATTTGATCCAATATGAGTTTTTGCTTATTCATAAGGTTATAGCCTGAAGATAATTTACAAATATAAGGCTATCGCCTGATAAAAACAAATTAATTTAAGGCTATAGCCTGATTATAGAAATATAGCCAGAGTTTCTCTGGTGTTCACCGAGCTTCTGGGGTCCTTTTTAACCCAGGTAGTAATAATCCTGAAAAGAATTACCTTGGGGTAAAAATTACCTAATATGAAGGATATAGTTAAAATGCGTTTGCCAGGCTGGTTTATGCTGGCTTTTGCATTGATTTTCCTTGTAGCCGGCAATGCAGGTGCTCAGGAAATGCGCTCTATGAAATATTCCACCCGCTCCTTGAAAAAGGCCGATCAATGGCAGACTGAGGTTCGAAAAAAAATGAGCGAACTTCTGGACGTAGATGATTTACTCGTGTCCGGGAAAAATGTTCCTTTGAATCCGACCGAGATAAGGGTGGAAAATAAGGCGGATTACCTGCTGAAAGAGATCGAGATAAATTCCACGGCCACACGCAGGATCCGGATTATGGTGACCTTTCCTCTACGCACCAACGGCCCCTGGCCGGCAGTGATCTGTATCCACGGGCATGGTGGAAAACCGTTGATCGTTTATGACAAGGAATCGCTTTACAAAGGATTCGCAACAGAACTTGCCATTCGGAATTATGTGACCGTTGCACCGATCGTCAGCCAGCATGAAGTTTATGAAACCGGTCGCACCCTGATGGGCGAGCGGCTTTGGGATTGCATGCGCTGCATTGATTATCTGGAAACCCTGATATCTGTTGATTCCAATAGGATAGGTTGTGCCGGATTGTCGCTTGGCGGCGAGATGGCCATGTGGCTGGGTGCCATGGATCAGCGGATTGTGGCAACGGTCAGCTGCGGATTTCTTACCCGGATGGATCAGCTGGAGCATGGTCACTGCATGTGCTGGAAATTCCCGGGCCTGAGGGAACTGGTTGACTTTGCTGATATCTATTCTCTGATAGCCCCCCGGCCTTTGCTTTGCCAGAATGGTTTGCTGGAGCCTGCCACCGATTTTACTCCGGAACTGGCCAGGGCAGCGCTGAAGGAGATACAGGTGATCTACTACAATTACAGTCACCCGGAAAATGTAGGCCTCATGGTGCATGGTGGCGCTCATGTGGTGGAGGTACCGAGTTTACTGGTCTTCTTCAAAAAACATCTCTCCCCGATAAAAAACTCTTACGATGAAGAATAACCGACGAGACTTTTTGAAATGGTCAGGCCTGGCCGGATTGGGTCTGGCTGGCGCTCCGTATTTAGGTGCATTAACTATTAGCCCGGAGGAGCGAAAATCCTATAAGCAGCGATTTAATATGTCGGGTTTCGTGGCGCCGAAAATTGATAAAGTACGGATCGGGATCATCGGTCTTGGCAACAGGGGTCCATCGCATCTCGAAACGATGAGGCATATCGAAGGGGTTGAAATCCGGGGTTTGTGCGACCTGCTGCCAGAAAGAGCCGCTGCCGCTAAGAAAAGGCTCGACGGGACAAGTCACAATCCAACTCTTTACTCAGGAAGTAAGGATGCCTGGATGAAATTGTGTGAGCAGGAAGATATCGACCTGATCATCATAACCACTCCTTATTATATGCATGCCGGCATGGCTGTATATGGCATGGAACACGGAAAGCATGTTGCCTCTGAAGTGCCTGCTGCGGCCACCATCGAAGAGTGCTGGAAGCTGGTGGAGACGGCTGAGCGCACCCGGAAGCATTGCCTGATGCTGGAGAATTATGCATACGGAGTTTTTCAGGTACTCACGCTGAATATGGCCAGAAAAGGATTTTTCGGTGATATTGTACACGGCGAATGTGCTTATAACACGAGTAAAATGGGCAATAACTTCTCCAAAAACATGTACTGGGATATGTGGTGGCTGAGGTTATATGCTTCAAAAAAAGGCAATATTTATCCTACCCACGGACTGGGTTCGGTGGCCCAGATCATGAATATCAACCGGGGCGATCGTTTTGATTACCTGGTTTCCATGGAAAGCAACGACTTTATGATGAAGGCAAAAGCAGAAGAACTCGCTGTAAAGGATGAGTTTTTCAAACCTTTTGCTGAAAAAACCTATCGTGGTAACATAAATACCAGCATTATCCGTACGGTAAAGGGACGGACGATCATGGTTCAGCACGATGCCACCTCGCCTCGCGGTCCGCATACCACCATTCACGCAATCACCGGTACCAAGGCCATGGCGCAGGAGTACCCGCTGCCTGCACGTATCTCCAAAGATCTTAACGGCTGGCTGCCCCAGACGGAATTCGATGCATTGGCCAAAGAATATACCCCCACGATCATCACCCGTATGAGTGAGCTCACCAAACAGATGGGTGGTCATGGAGGAGGCGACCTGCTGGAGTGCTGGCGCCTGATCGACTGCCTGCGAAACGGATTCCCGCTGGATCAGGATGTTTATGATGCCGCAGCCTGGAGTTCCATCGGGCCATTATCGGAGTGGTCGGTGCTTAACCGGTCGAACTCCATTGATATCCCCGATTTCACTGCCGGCGCCTGGGAAAAGAATCTGCCGAATATGGACATCAACCTCACCCGCTGTGGAGATACTAAAGTCATTTAACCCGCTGCCGGTCGATATTGTTTTTCATCCCTCCTGGTGGCATCGCCATGCCGGAATCACTTTTAATGAAGACTTTTTCTATCATCCGCTGAAACGGGTGGAATCTGAAAAGCAGATGGAGCAGGTATTGTATGACCGGTTCGGGCAATTCGGGCTGGGTGCGGACCATGATAAAAATCTCCCGGTGATCGGCGCTGTTCATCTGGCTGCCGGGTATTTCATTCAGGAGATGCTGGGTTGCGAGGTGGTTTACAATGAAGATTCCCCTCCGCAGGTGCTGGCTGCCAATTTGGAAAAGCTGGAAGTGAATCCGGAAAAAGCCTTTGAATCCGATGCATTCCGTAAACTGGTCAACCTGCAGGATCAGCTTAAATCAAGATTTGGATACCTGACAGGTGATATTAACTGGGCCGGGGTTCTGAATGTCGCGCTCGACCTGATTGGAGAAAACGTTTTTACCGGTTTTTATACCGATCCCGAGGAAACCACGAGGCAGTTTCGACTGATCGCTCAGGTAATTGAACAGTTCGCCAATGGAATTGAGCGCCTCACGGGTACCACTTCCATATCGGTGAACCGGAACGTGAGGCATTTCGAAAAGCCTGTTTTTCTGCATTCCGAGTGCACACACACCATGATCTCCAACGAACAGTATGAAGAGTTTTTATTACCCATAGATATTGGTTGGAGCCTGAACCATCAACCTTTTGGCATTCATTATTGCGGCAAGGATCCGCACCGTTTTGCTGAGTCGTTCAGTAAAATCAAAAACCTGGCTTTTCTGGATGTTGGCTGGGGTGGGGATGTTAAATTGCTTCGGAAATTTCTGCCGGATACCTTTTTAAATATCAGGCTCGATCCGGTCACGCTTAGCAGCCATACTCCTGATGAAATCGCGCAAATCATTACCGGTCTGGTGGCTGATTCAGGCAATCCCTGGCTCACCGGCATCTGCTGCATCAATATGGATGATAAAGTGGAGGACCGCCAGGTGGCAGCCATCTTTAAAACCGTCGAATTATTACGAATCCAACTGGCGAAAAAATGAAGGAATATTTCTTCGAGGAAAACTGCTATATCACCGAATTAATGAATACGGAGGCCGACCCGGATGTTTCAGTTGCCCGGGTGCGGGTATTGCCTGGAGTCACCACCCAATGGCACACCCTTGCAGGCACCACAGAGCGCTACCTGATGCTCGAGGGCACCGGTTTTGCTGAAGTAGGCGACGATCGGCCTTTAAAAGTCTATCCGGGCGATACGGTTACCATACTTCCGGGCATGCGGCAGCGCATCACTAATATTGGCGCGATGGACCTGATATTTCTGGCGGTGTGCACGCCGCGGTTTGTCAAAGAAAATTATAGTGACAGGTGACGAGTGACAGGTGACACGAAACGCGAAGAAGAAGATTGGTGGACGAAGACCTTTGAAGTAAGAATGTTGAGATTCCAATTCAGAATTCCGAATGCCGAAGTACAAGATCCAGGTCACCATGAAGTAGAGACGGATAATTATCCAATGTCGTTTAGTTAAGGAAATTTCATAAGGGTTTGCTGTTCATTGAATACGTTCTCCTGGGTTTCTTTTTTCGTGGTTCACTTCGGCC
>CAILAQ010000112.1 GCA_903832165.1 uncultured Bacteroidota bacterium
CGTTTTCTTTTCGGGTCGACAGATATTTCCACATAATCCAGCGCCCAGGTCAGCAGCCACGCAAGGCTCAGATAAATGAATGCTACCATGAGCAGCGGGAAAAAAGCATCAAAGGTGCGGCTGCGGATGATATCACTGGCCTTGGTCAGATCCTGGACGGCTATGTACCCGACTATCGAGGTCATTTTTACCAGAGAAATGATTTCCCCCTTATAAACAGGCAATGCATGGCGCAAGGCCTGGGGCAGGATAACATGCAGGAAAGTCTGGATTTTACCTAAACCGATGGCAATACCAGCCTCCTTCTGACCGATATCCACACTTTCGATGGAGGTCCTGAACATCTCTGAACTATATGCTCCGAAATTGAGGCCGAAAGCGATAACAGCCACCAATGCCGGATTGATATTTACGGATGCAAATACGACATAATAGATAATCATCAGTAAAACCAGCACCGGGGTTCCCCTCAGGATTGAGATATAGATCTTTGCTGTTTTGGAAAGTATTTTTTTTCGCGACATCCTCATAAAACAGATCAGCCCGCCGACAGTGGTTCCAAAAATTGCCGAAAGGAGGGAAAGAAGAATCGTAAGTTTTAATCCAGCGATAATCAGGAGATACCTTTTTTCAAGGATGATATTGTTGTAAAAGCTCTCAGAAATTCCTTTGGCAAAGGACTTTTTTACTTGTCCTTTATGAGTGCCATCATCAGTATAGCCCATTTTAGCCGACTGTTCCTTTCCGATATTCTTCTTCAGTGCAATGATACAGGCAGCCGCTGAATAGTAAGGATCAGAGAAGTCAATCTGTTTAAGCCTCTCCTCTGTAATCATCATACTACAGGAGGCCATATCGATTTTGTTGGTCTTTAAAGAAGCCAGCATGCTGGAAAAAACCAGATCAACCGGTACGAACGCCTTGCCGATATGCGCAGCAAACCGTCTGGAAAGCTCAATATCGAATCCGACATTTTTGCCATCCTGGATTCCAGAGAAAGGAAATCCCACAGTGGTTACCACCCCTACCTTCAGCTCCCCATTTTTGGCCGGTGTTTCAATCCTGGGCATCTCGTAAATATCCCTGATCATCCAGCGATTCACCATATCGTCATAAACCCCATTGGCCTTCATTTCACCCAGGAATTCATTAAATCGATCCTTTAATGCTGCACTTTCCTTATTGAAACCGCAACCCAGCGGATTTGAGTAGAGACTGTCCTCGAAGATTCCAATTCGGTCGTCCTTCTTCATAAGGTTCTTTAAAGTAACATTACCTATGATGGCTACGTCAACTTTACCGGAAGTCAGGGCCATAATCATATCAGGAACTGTATGGTATTCCAATATCTCCGAACCTGGATACTTACCTCTGGCATAGCTGTCATGAACACTGCCAAGCATGACACCGATCTTTTTATCTACGATATCCTTAGCTGATTTCCCGCTGAGCGAGAGTAAACAAAGGAAAATGACCAACAAAAAGCTGCGATTCATATTTTTTCAATGCCTGTTGAGGACGAAATTATCAAATATTCTGACCTATCCTTGTTGACAATCCAAGTATGGAATTTAATTATCTTAGGCGCTATAAACGAACATATAAAATCCAAAACCATGTCAATAAAAGTAGGATGTTTTGCACTGGTCAATCCGTTCAGCCTCCTGGAAGCACAATTGGACCAGATAAAGAAGTGGGGCTTCAGCTGCGGCGACCTGACCGACAACTCAGATGGTGCCTGTCTGGGCGTTGAATACGGCTTTACCGCCCTGGCCAGTCTCGATTCGAATCCATTCGATATCAAGAGGCTGTTTGAAAGTCGGGGTCTGGAACTTTCCAGCGTTTGTGCACATGCCAACCTGCTCGACCCCACCTCACCGTCGCGCTATGGTACTGCCCAGATTATCAAGGCAGTAAAACTTGCTGGGGCTATCGGGGTAAAGCATGTTATCACGGCTGAAGGGGATCCGAAAACCCTGTTCGGGAAAAGTCTGACCAACAGTGAAGCCATTTTTACCATTGCCGAAAAGTTATACGAGCCCCTGAGGTTCGCCGAAGATTATGGTGTTAAAATCCTGATTGAGCCGCACGGGCACATTTCTGATTCCGTTGAACTCATGGGACAGGTGCTGGATAAGTGCAATTCCAGGGCACTGGGCATTAACCTCGATACCGGCAATCTCTGGCTGGGGGGTGGCGAATCATTGGAAATGATCGAAAAATTCGGATCAAAGATTGAGCATGTGCACTGGAAAGACCTGCCTGCTGAGATGATCGAAAAACGCGGAACGCAATTTGGATGCGGAATGTCGCTAACGGCACTTGGCGACGGAGTTATCGATATTGAGGCGATTTACAAGGCACTGGTAAAAAGCGGATTTGACGGATATTCGACCCTCGAAATTGCAGGGGAAGAGGCTGTTTTGAAGAGCTTTGAATACCTGAAGAAGCTGGGCGCCGCATAAAAGCCGGATAAAACAGCGTCGGAGTGCTTTGCTGCTATTCCAGTGTATGGATGATTTTCCATGACTTGTCATGCATCCTTCTTTTCGTAAAAGATGATCGACTATTTTACTAACTATCAATTACTTACGACAAAGCCACCTTCCGATTGATCTTTACTGTTTGACCAACAGCCGAAGCAATGGGACCAAAAGATAACCGGGGACTTGCCACTTATGGCTCAGATAAATGAAAGTCACCATAAGCAGCGGGAAAAAAGCGTCGAAGGTAAATGCGACTTAACCATATTTTATCGAAGTAAAAGATTATGTTTATGAAAAGAAGCATATGGCACGAAAAGTAAAACTGATCCTTAACCCGATGGCCGACATGGGCCATGCCTGGAAAGTGGCCGATAAACTTCGTCCGGTCCTGGCAGAATATGGTAATGCCGACTGGAGCGGTACCGTTTATCCTACGCATGCCACTGAGCTGGCCCGGCAGGCGGGACTTGATGGTTACGACATGGTTATTGCGGTAGGCGGCGATGGCACCGTGCATGAGGTTATTAATGGTCTGATGCAGGTTCCTGAGGAAAACCGGCCGATTCTCGGAGTCGTGCCTGTGGGTTCGGGGAATGATTTTGCGCACGCTATCGGAGTCCCGATGAAATCGAACCGGGCATTGCTGCATGCTCTCCAGGGCGAACCCTCGTTGGTGGATATCGGTTTAATGACGGCTGAGAACGGCCGCAAGGAATATTTCGATAATACTGCAGGAATCGGATTTGATGCTGTTGTCACCATTTGGTCACATAAACTCCCGCTTTTAAGGGGAATGGCGATGTACCTGACTGCGGTGATTCAGACAATCATCATGAATCACAATCCAATGAAGATCAAGGTGGAAACCGATAAGGAATCGTGGGAGGAGGATGCCCTGCTCATTGCAGTCTGCAACGGGCCCCGCGAAGGCGGCGGTTTCATTCTTGCGCCCGGAGCACGGATCGACGATGGAACATTAAATTATACAATCCTGCGCAACTGCAGCCGGCCCATGATGTTCTGGCTTCTGCCCCATGTGATGAAGGGCACTCATGGTAAATTCAAGCAGACGCGAATGGGCGAGATGAAGACATTTTCAATGCA
>CAILAQ010000113.1 GCA_903832165.1 uncultured Bacteroidota bacterium
AAACAGCGGTGATTGAAAAATTGGCGAAATCCAGATCGCATCCACTCCAAGCCAAACCAAATAATCGAGCTTCGAAATAATCCCCTGGAGATCTCCATATCCATCTCCATTGCTATCATAAAAACTTGCCGGAAAAATCTGATAAAATACTGCTGACTTCCACCATTCTTTCTCTCCCAATGCAGTCTGGATCATATTGGATTTGCTACCTGCGAGTTCAATCCGGTTTTATTCAATAAATTCAAAATGATCGGACCTGCCTTGAAATCCTTTGATCTCTTCAGGGCTGCAGCAGCCATCTCAGAGTTCCCCGATGGGTTATTGAGGTATTCCAAAACCCGCTCAATCATTGCCTCCTTATCAGATACCAGGTAACCATTGACGCCATTCCCGATAATATCCTTTGGTCCTTTTGAGTTAAAAGCGATCACCGGCAATCCGCATGACATAGCCTCAACAACCACACAACTGAAGGTATCGAAACTTGATGGCAACAATAGAATATCTGCAGAGGAATATATTTCCGGTAATGCTGATGGGTCCATCCATCCCAAATAGGTGGCATCAGGCATTATTTTTTTCAGTGCCTTTTCAGCAGGACCGCTGCCAGCGACGACCATTCGAATATTTGGTATTTTCTTTTTTATTGCCAGATAAATGCCAGGTAAATCCATAACACCCTTTTCCTGACTTAGCCTGCCAGCGAACAAAACAACCGGGCTTTTCTCATCAAAACCAAACAGACGGGTTTTGGATGATTTCATAGGTTTAAAATGGTTCCCTGGCCAGTGTGCAGTCTGAAAAACCGCCGATTTATCCAGGGCCATTTTCTTATTGGTCAGCCATTTTAAATGGTCGCTGTTCAACACGAATACCCCATCAAATTCCTTATAAAAAGCCCTGATTAATCGTATAAACCGGTTTTGATTCTCCTTATTAAAACCGAGAACCTGTTTCGTGAACGTTTTCCAGTCAGAATGAACATAAAAATAGGCAGGTACAGTGTAGGCTGATTTCAGATACAATGCAGCCAATCCCATAGCTCCCTCCGTCGAACACATCACCCGGTCATATTCACCTTCTAAAAATTTATGATGAATATCCAGGAGGTTTGGTATTCGGATTTTCTGATCCTGATAAAATGGAATATCAAGCTCCGACTGCGATCTGACCACAACCAGGTGGTTTTCCTCAGGAACCGTATCACTGCAAATCATGATGTCGATTGGCAAATTCCGCGCTTGTATTTCCAGAAGAAAAGATTTAAGAAATATAGAAACTCCATTGCGGTCATTCCAGGTGTCGGTTAACCATAGCATTTTTTTCGGGTGCTCCAGATAACCCAGGCCTTTGGAGAATTCATTCAGCATGGGTCTCTTGTTATACATCACCCGGGCACTGGTAAAGTGCGCACTTAATATTACCGCAGAAGTCAGGAAAGGAAAAGATAATCCATCCAGAAAACCTGCAGCTTTGGATGGTTTTCCTTCCTGGTCGCCCAAATAGGATCTTAGAATAGCCGGCAATTCAAATCGGGAAATTATGTTATTCAGATCGAGGTCATTATCATGACCTTTCTTTTTCATGCTTTCTATCTTATGAGACAGCCGCTTATCAAGGATATCTGAAAGCATTCCATATATTTCACCGATAGATTGAGAATAGGACTCCACAGCATCTACCGGATTTGTTTTATAGACTTTTGCCATTTCACCCGCCTTATCAAAGATTGGCTTGTAAGCCTTTGCCAACAGCCATCTTTTCGCAAAATGTGGTTTTATACCCGTCAGACTGTCATGGAATACTTTAATAAAACTCATCGTTACTTTATGCTGTCGCAACTCCGAAAAACCATTAGCCACCAGCAATGCGGTGATTTTTTGCTTAGACTCCCCTTTATGAAGGAGAATTCTCATCAGACCGGGATCTTTACTGTGAAGTGCTATCTGGCTAACGTAATCGAGTAAAGTAATCATCATTTTCTCGGTGTTATTATGTCCGCCGAAAGCTGCCATCTGGTTATTCCTTATTGCATCAAGCGCAAGAGAGGAAAGTGGCAATGTCTTTCTCTTTTCACTCAGGTCCGGCACATGGAGGTAAACGCCTGTCAGTCCGCTGAAAATGCCCATATGACTATCAGAACCGGCAGCCATATGCTTTTGAAAGGGATCTTTACAAAACCTTCCAGGATCCAAACCTGTTTCAAGAGAAATCTTGCTGATTCTTTCCTCAGTTAGACTTTCTATCCAACACTTTACCAGCATATTCTGCCAACTGTCCCGCTGTCCATTCAGCACCTCAAATCTCTCAAATACCAAGGCCATCTTTTTGAAGAATTCCATTGAAGGAGATCCGTCCTTTTTATAATGATATAATGGATGAGCCCATATTGTCGGCAAATTATTCTCCAGAGTATAATCCAGGAAAGCATACAGGTTTTTCCGGTGGCGGTTTAGCTGTGTTTCTTGAATAGGGTTGAAACCATACGCCAAAACATGTATGCCAACCTGGAAATCCGGCACCATGCAGGTAAATTCGCCTCCCACCAAAATATCAATCCCCTTGTCGAGTAAATCAAAACAGGACCTTCCATTATTATGATTGGTAATGGTATATGCATCCATCCCGTGTTTATTGAGTGTTGCCAGCAACTTTTTGGTTGGAAGCCAGGTCTCAGGAACATTCAGTATGCGACCAAGAATTTCATCTGGCACATTGCTATTATGATCATGACAGTGCAAATCTATCTTTAGTACATCTTTTTCATTAAATACCAACGCATTACGGTCTATAAAAGATTGCAAATCTGATTTAACCTGTTGCTTGAAAGGACCAATTTTTTGGATCATGATAAAGATTTGTTTAAAAAAAATAGCACTGAAAGATCAGCGCTATTTTAAACCTAATACTAAAACACTAAACCTAAAGCAGACTATCATTTCGATTTATTGTCGACACAAACATAGTCTTCCAAAATTAAGTGCAGATGAAGGGATCATTAACGAATTGTTATTTCTTACCGGATGATTTAATAATTTCTTAATCATTCAAAAACAAACACTTAACAGCACCGATTTACTTTTGTTTTCATAAAATGCCTAAAAGTATCATATGAACAACAAAAACACAGTCACCTTGATTTTCACGATTGCTGTTCTTCTTACTATTTCAATTTTTCAAAGCCCCGGGTTAAAAGCCCTTGATTCTTTTCCTGACAATCCGACGAGGGCTACTAATCCTTTACAAGTCACGATACTTTCCTGGAATATAGCAATGCTGCCGATTTTTGATTTCGTTCATTCGGGAAAGGACCGGGCTACCAGCATTGGAGATGCATTGCAGTCAAAGGATTATGATATTATCGTATTTCAGGAAGCCTTTTCATCAATTGCGCGACGGGCAATTTACCAGAAGCTCCATACACTTTATCCATACAATTACGGACCGGCCAATGCAAATGCAGCCCTAAAAATTAATAGTGGCATATGGATACTGAGCAGGATTCCCTTGAGCATTATCAGGGAATATAAGTTCAGCGATTGTCAGGGGTTCGACTGTATCTCAAAAAAAGGGGCAATTCTGTTGGAAGGCCAGTGCAATGACCAGACCTTTCAGATTATCGGCACTCATCTCGAGTCAGACGACAGTGACCTTTCAGTGAGGATGGCACAACTTAATGAATTATATAATAATATAATAAGGCCATTCTC
>CAILAQ010000114.1 GCA_903832165.1 uncultured Bacteroidota bacterium
ATATTTCAAAAGGTGGTTTTCAATTTGCAATATCTCGCTTTTTGGGCGAAACATTAAAGCAAATAGAAGCAATGCCCGAGACAACATTTGACGAAATCGTAAACAAGTATGTAGAAATGAACATTGCACATCCTTTTATGGAAGGTAACGGCAGAAGCGCCCGAATATGGTTGGATTTAATATTAAAAATACGCTTCAAAAAATGCGTGGATTGGAGTAAAATAAGCAAGCAAGATTATATGAATGCAATGATGCTAAGTCCAACCAAAAGTAGTGTTCTAAAAAAACTCTTGGAAAATGCGCTCACAGCCAAAATAAACGACCGCGAAATGTTTATGAAAGGGATCGACTACTCCTATTACTACGAAGAAAATAACTAATGAACCCCTCATGAGCCAAGCTCGCAAAATGCAATGAAAATTATTGAGGGCTCCATGAGTACAAGCCAATTAATTTGAAACAATAAATTATTTACGAATGAATAAAATTGTACTCTGTTTATTATTCGGCCTGATGGGATGGAATCTCCCGGCCGGACCATTGGGTTTTGAAACATCCGAATATTCTGCACGCAGGCAGAAACTGATGGACCAGATTCCCGATGGATTCGCCATTATCCGAAATTCCGCCAGTAAGAAACCCAACCTGGATTTTCTTTATCTGTGCGGAGTGAAGGTGCCGAATGCGGTATTGTTAGTTGACGGTAAAAAGCGGGAAAGCCACCTGTTTTATACCACCTCTGAAGATTACCTCAAGGGAGAAGGGCTAAGTCCGGAGATCGCAACAAAACCAATAGAAACCACCGGAATTGAATTCTACCACAAGGCAGATCAGTTCGGGACTGTTTTATCGGCCCGAATTGCCGAAGGTGGAATGGTTTATACACCGTTTACGGCCGAGGAGTTCAATACCGACGTGGCCACCCGCAGCGAATGGGATGGCCGGCTAAATCGGGAGCAGCAATTTGCCAAAGTGTTGAAGGACAAATACCCGGGATTGGAGGTCAAGGATTGCTCACAGCTCATCTGGGATCTGAGAATGATTAAAAGTCCGGCTGAGATCGTGAAAATGAGGATGGCCGGCAAGATTGGAGCTGTAGCCATGAATGCGGTGATGAAGGCTGCCCGTCCGGGAATGTATGAGTACGAGCTGAGTTCACTTTTCGAATATGAATGCATGCGCAAGGGCTGCAAGGAATTAGCTTTTGATATCATTATCAGTTCGGCCGAAAATCACAAATACCTGCATTATGCACAACACAACCGGCTTCTCACCGATGGTGATTTTCTGGTTGTGGATGCTGGCCCGGCATGGGAGGATTATGATACCGACATTTCCATTTCTTTCCCTGTGAATGGGAAATTCACCCCACGTCAGAAAGAGATTTATGAGGCCTGTAAAGCCGTTAGCCTGGCCTGTCTCGACTTTTACAAACCGGGGATCACCGGTTTTGAGGTAGGCGCAAAAGTGAAGGAACTCCTGATCAGCAAAGGCTATCACGTGGAGACAGATGCATTCAGTCGCCTGAGCTTTTTTAAGGAGGGCGGGATTACCCATTCGGTGGGTCTGGCCACGCATGACTGTGGAGGCCGTGATGTTCCAAAGAATGTGCCTCTGAGGGCAGGAATGGTTTTTGCCTGTGACGTGTTTGCCACATTCCCAAATGAAAATCTGGGTGTTCGCGTGGAGAATACGGTGTTGATCACGGAGAACGGGTGTGAGAATCTGACCACGAGTATATCGAGATAGTTTAAATTACTTCGATGAAATCAACCTTGCTCACCATCCTGCTGCTTATCTTCCTGCGGCTCTCCGCCATTGGTGCCGAACAATGGGCCGTTTTTGAAACCTCGTTCACCTCCAGCGTAAAATATAGCAATGCGTTCACGGAAGTGGAGGTCGATGTCGTATTCACGCAAGGCACAAAACAATGGAAGGTTCCGGCGTTCTGGGCTGGCGATAAGAAGTGGACGGTTCGATTCGCGCCTCCGGTTCAGGGGAAATACACCTATCGCGTTGAATGCACCGACAAGACCAATTCCGGCCTCAACGGGAAAGAGCAAACGCTGTCAGTCGCGGCCTACAAAGGCGATAATCCACTGCTTAAACACGGATTTGTGCAGGCGAGCCCGGGCAAGACTTACTTTGGGCATGCCGACGGCACGCCCTTTCTCTGGTTGGCCGATACCTGGTGGAAATGCCTCTGCAAGCGCATGACCTGGGAGGGATTCCAGGAACTGACTGCCGACCGAAAGGCGAAAGGATTTTCGGTGGTGCAGATTGTCTGCGGTCCTTATCCCGACGAAAACTTCTTCGCACCAAGCCTGGAGAATGAAGGCGGACAGCCCTACCTGGAGAAAGATATGAGCGTGGTCAACCCGAAGTATTTTGACTATGCAGACAGGAGGTTCAGGCATCTGGTGGCCGCCGGCATTGTTCCGGCAATTGTAGGTGCATGGGGGCGTGGCGACTGCAACAGCATGGATAAATTCGGAGCTGTCAATATCAAGCGGCACTGGCGTTATCTCATTGCGCGTTACAGCGCTTTCCCGGTGATGTGGATTCTTGCGGGCGAGATCGCCGATGAAACCAAATGGGGAAAGGGACCGTGGGCTGACGTTGCAAAATACGTCAGGGAGATCGATCCGTACAATCATCCGCTTACCTGTCACACCGGTCAGGGAAGGCGTGGCGCGGAGGGGGATATCAGCCTGATTGACTATGATATGGTCGGTGGAAATCATGATGAACGGGAAGCCGTTGCTAATGGCACGCTTACGCTCCTTGCCTCAGCCATCGCGAAAAAGCCCGCCATGCCTGTGCTGTGTGGCGAAACTTGTTACGAGGGGCACATGCAGCAGGGGTTCGGCGACGTTCAGCGGCATATTTTCTGGCGGAACATGCTGAGCGGTGCAGCCGGGCACACCTATGGCGCGGCAGGAATCTGGCACGCTGGTGTGGAAGGTGATCCCGGGAATTGGGGCGCGTGGGACCGGCAACCCTATGACTTTACAACCTGGAAGGAGGGGATGAATTACCCGGGATCAACTCAGCTGGGGATCGGCAAAAAACTGCTGGAGCAGTACCCATGGTCACGCTTTGAGCCGCATCCCGAATGGGTTGAAAATAATTGTTTCGCCGCGGGCATTCCGGGCGAAGTGCGGTTTATCTATCTCCCGCGACGCAACATCTACAACTGGGACGGTCCGGAGATGAAGAATCTTGAGCCGTATGTCGACTGGCACGTATATTATTTTGATCCCGCAACAGGCCGGAAATTTGATCAGGGTTTAATTAAAGCCACAGCTAAAGCGGGCGACAAGGATGCCAAAACCGTCAACTTCAGGAAAAACGTTCCATCTCCGCAGGACTGGGTGCTGGTATTTGAAGCTGTTTTATAATATTATGTACTATATTACAAACATAATAATTATTTTTGCTCAGAATATAGTATAAAGATGAATTCGAAGAAGCAAGTTCTTTTTCCAAAGCACCAGAGAATACTCGAAATATTTGGTGAAAATATGAAGCTCGCGAGGAAACGCCGCAGACTTACTACCATCCAGGTTGCCGAACGTGCCGATATCTCCAGAAATACCCTTTACCTGATTGAAAAAGGAAATCCGGGGGTATCTGTAGGTGCTGTATTTAATGTAATGCGTGTACTCGGTTTACAGGACGATTTCCTGAAACTGGCTGCCGATGATGAACTCGGAAATAAGCTCCGTGATATTGAACTCCTTGGTAAGAAATAATCATGTCAGCAGATAAAACAGACCTTTTTGTTTATGCCCATTGGTTAGGAATGCCGGAACCGGTTCTTATCGGCGTATTGTCGGCTCACCAGGGGAAAGGCCGTAAATCATTCAGCTTTGAATATGATGAGCACTGGCTTAAAGGAAAGGAACTGCGTCTTTTGGATCCGGATATAGGCTTCTTTTCGGGCCTGCAGTTCCCGGATAAAAAAGAAAACTTTGGAGTATTTCTCGATTCAATGCCGGATACCTGGGGAAAAAATCTCATGAAAAGAAAGGTAGCCTTGCAGGCCAGTGAAGATGGTAAGATTGCTCCCTTGCTGCACGACATTGACTTTTTACTTGGTGTTTCCGATACCTGCAGGATGGGTGCCTTACGGTACAAACTTGATCCATTCGGCCCCTTTTTGAGTGATGACTGGAACTCCCCGGTTCCACCCTGGACTTCCGTAGGCGAGTTGCAGCGCATTGCAGGCCTGGTGGAATCTGATAAATCAACAAAGAACCTTAACAAGTGGCTTGTTTTGTTAATGGCTCCGGGTTCATCGCTGGGAGGAGCCAGACCAAAGGCCAATATTCTCGATAAAAATGGTCATCCCTGGATAGCTAAGTTCCCCTCAAGGAACGATCGCATTGATAAAGCAAAGTGGGAGTATCTGGCTTACCGGTTGGCATTATCCGCGGGAATCCATATGGCTGAATCGAGGATCGAAAAAGTTTCAGGTACCTTCCATACGTTCTTTACAAAAAGATTTGACCGACAGGCCGGGGAGAGGATTCACTTTGCTTCGGCTATGACACTTACCGGGAATAACGAAGATACGATCCGTGACAATCCTGCCGGATATCTTGATATTGCACTATTTATCCAGAATCATAGTGGTAACCCCAAAAATGATCTGCATGAACTTTGGAAAAGAATCATTTTTAATATCGCCATATCCAATACCGACGATCATTTGCGCAATCATGGATTCATCATTGATCAGGGTAACTGGCGGCTGAGTCCCGCATTCGATCTCAACCCGTCCATTGACAAGGAAGAATTATCACTTACCATTGATGAAACCAGCGGAGTCCTTGATTTTGCTATTGCAATCCGGGTTTCCGAGTATTTCAGACTTAACAAAAATGAGGCAGAAGCTATCCTATCCACGGTTAGGAAGTCTGTGAGCCAATGGGAGAAAATTGCCGGACAAACCGGAATATCCAGGAATGAAATTGAAACCATGCGTTCAGCGTTCAGGTATTGAAACACCCGGAGATCATGACCGAATTATGAAAAATAGAATGATACGCCGTTTAATTCTTTTCTTTTCACTTTTTTTCTGTCAGAACCTGATAGCACAAAATGTGGGCAACATTGATAATCAGCCTGCGACCGCAAACAAAGCGGCCAGATTGTACCTGGAACTGGTGAGGACCGAGCCGGTTCCGGTCATCGGCCCGCAGCATCCCGATGCAAAGGACATACCCGCCGGATTTGAGGCAGGCACTACCGTGAAAGTAAAAATCAACGGAAAAAGTGCCTACCACATGGTCACATCGACCATGGAAACCCTCGGCACCACGCGCTGGGCGAACCTCAGGACCGAGCACTGGATCTCCGAAGACGGCACCAATTGGAGAAGGCACAAGATTCTGTTCCGCCCGGGCAAGAATCCTGAGACAGGAATGTGGGAGCAGACTGCCAGTCCCTTTTTCTTTTTCGATGAAAAGGAGAATCGCTGGTTTGTTTATTTCAATTTCCTGGCCTACGACCGCATCCGTAGCTGGGACACCCCCACGCTGCTGCGCAGGGCAGGAGCCAAAACGAAGGGAATGTCCGGGATCAACGGGGAGTTTGAATACCCCGGGGAGATTGTGGCGCCCAGCGGCATCGCCCATCCGACCGATGCCGCGGCATCAAGCATCAGTCCACCCTTCAGGGCTGCCGACGGGAAATGGTACGCCTTTCTGGGCGGTGGGCCCAAACCATTCAATGATAAATCGGGTAAATGGTGGGTACTGATCGTAAAGGCAAAAGGCCCCGAAGGGCCGTTCATCTACATGCCGGAGCATGCCCCCGAGCCGTTTATGAATCCGACGGGTTTCGTGGAGAATCCTTTGATCACCAGGATAAAGGGGCCTGTTACCGGTACCGAATACTGGACGGTTATCTTCGATTTTCTGCAGCCGGAGGTGACGACCGGCAATAACTCCCAGCTCGGCTTCAGTTGTTCCACAGATGGTTTGACGTGGCCCGTGGAAAACGCCCAACTGATTGACATGGAAAAGGGTCTGCCGGCCGGAACAAGCGCCTGGTGGCGGGCAATCAGGGTTCCGCATCAACTCATCGACGAGGGCAACGGTTTGTATACCTGCTTCTTCTCCGCCTATGACAAAGAGGGCGAATTTGAAAGCATTGGCAAGGCAACCTTTAGGGTTAAAGAGATTGTTGAAAACAAATGAACAGATTCACATCTAATATTATTGTTGTTTTACTTTTAACATCACTGGTGTGCCTCCTCAGCAACTGCCAGACCAACCCGGTCGCCGGAGACCTGGAGAAAGCGTTCTTGAATCCTCCGCATCCGGCTAAGCCTTGGGTTTACTGGATCAATATGGATGGCCATTTTACGAAGGAGGGGATCACCGCCGATCTGGAGTCAATGAAGGCGGTCGGAATCGGGGGAGTCCTCCACATGGACGTGGATGTTGGAGTTCCCCGGGGAAAGGTCCCGTTCATGAGCGAAACGTGGCAGGAGAACTTCCGGCACGCCATGCTTGAATGCGAGCGGCTCGGACTTGAGTTCACCACGATTACCGGACCGGGTTGGACTGGCACCGGCGGTCCATGGGTCAAGGCAAACGGATCGATGCAGCACCTGCTCCCTATCAGCATTAATACCAATGGCCCGGCAACCTTCAACGAAGTCCTGCCAAAACCGGAGCCACGGATTTCGGGGTTTCACTCTACCCAAACACCGGAGATGCGTGAAGCACTCGCGGCTTTCTATGAAGATGTCGCGGTATATGCTTTTCCGAAGTGCGATCCGGAAGTGGAGAATATCGACGAAAAGGCCTTGTTCGTTCGCAATCCCTATACCTCCATGCCGGGCGTCAGGACACATTTCCAGTCACCGGCGAGTTTTCCTGAAACAGACAAGTCTCAGGTGATTGATCCCGCAAAGATCATCGACCTGACCAGTCGCTTGCAGCCTGACGGTCGCCTGCAATGGGAGGTTCCACCCGGCGAGTGGACGATTCTGCGCATGGGCAGACGATCGACCGGAGCCAACACCCGCCCTGCTCCCGCGGCCGGGCTTGGATTCGAGAGCAACAAATTTGACAAAAAGGCCCTGGAATCCCATTTCGAGGCCTACTTCGATCCGCTTCTCAAGAGCATCGGTCCGCGGCCTCTCGATCGAACGACGGGTTTTACCGGTCTGGATGCCGATAGCTGGGAGATGGGCGCCCAGAACTGGACACCCGGATTCCGCGAGGAATTTAAAACACGGCGTGGCTACGATCCCTGGCCCTGGTTCCCCGCTTATTCGGGGCGCGTGGTGGGAAGCCGGGAAATGACTGAACGCTTTCTTTGGGATGTACGCATGACGTGCCAGGAGCTGTTGCTGGAAAATCACATCGCGCACCTGAAAAAGTTATGTCACGAGCGCGGTCTGAAACTCACCATTGAGCCCTATGACATGACCCCGGCCAATGACCTCGATATTGGCTCGTTTGCAGATATCCCCCAGGGCGAGTTCTGGCATATAGGATTCAATGCGGCATTCAGCTGTATCGAGGCTGCTTCCGTAGGCCATATCATGGGAAAACCCATTGTCGCGGCCGAAGCGTTCACCTCCGACGGAACTGGCTGGACGGAAAAGCCCTCGACACTGAAGAATCAGGGTGACTGGGCTCTCGCCGCCGGAATCAACCGGTTTGTGATCGTGGCTTTCTCTCACCAGCCGTGGCTCGACCGGGCGCCCGGGATGAGCTTTGCCGGTTATGGCCTTCACTGGGAACGGACGCAGACTTTCTGGCCAATGGTGGGCGGATATCATCAATATCTGGCACGCTGCTCTTATATGATGCAACAGGGCGTGACGGTCTCGGATATTCTCTACCTGACCCCCGAAGGCGCACCGCACGTATTTCGCGCGCCGGACAGCGCTCTCGATGACGCCGCAAGCGTGCTGCCCGACAAGAAGGGCTATGGCTTCGACGGATGCTCCCCGAAAATACTCATGGATCGGGCCGAAGTGAAGGACGGCATGATCACATTTCCCGGTGGAACCTCCTACCGGCTGATGGTCTTGCCACAGGTTGAAACGATGACTCCCGGCCTGCTTGCAAAAATACGGGACCTGGTTAAAGCCGGAGCCAGCGTTGTCGGTACGCCGCCGGTCAAATCACCAAGTCTCTCCGGCTATCCTGCCTGCGACAATACCATCCGGGAGTTGGCCAGAGATCTCTGGGGAATTCAGGACATACCGAAGATGATGACGCAGCGTCGTTATGGAAAAGGCCTTATCCACTGGGGTGGCGAACTGTCGCCGCCAGCCCCGGCTCTTCGGCAGAGCCAAACCCTCCGGGAGCTTTATCCATCCTACGAGCTAACTGCCTCTCTGTTGAAGGGTATGGGAGTGGAGGAGGATTTCACTGCAACAGGGCCTGTGCGCTACGGCCACCGGCGAACCGGGGATCGGGATATCTATTTCGTCTCTAACCGGACCGGCAATCCTATCCGAGTGGACTGCCGATTCCGGATCGGTCAGGGCAGCCCGCAACTATGGGATCCTCTGACCGGCGAACAAGGCCGTTGCTGCAATTCGGACAAACGGATGGGACAACCACAATTCCGATGGAGTTCGATGGGTTTCAGAGCTTCTTCGTGGTATTTGATTCCAGAAGCCAGAAGTCGGAAGGCAATAGTCAGAATAGTGGGAAGAATTTCCCGGAGTTAAAGTTGGGTCAGAAACTTTCCGGCTCCTGGGAAGTTGCCTTTGATCCGAAGTGGGGCGGACCTGAAAAGACAGAGGACAGAGGACAGAAGACAGATGAAAGCAAGGATGGGAAGATAGTCTTTGACACGCTGCAGGATTGGACAACTCACTCAGATCCAGGGATCAGGTATTATTCCGGCATAGCCACTTATCGGAAAACGTTCAGCCTGGCGCAGGTTCCCGGAGGTAAAACGTTTCTGAACCTGGGAGTCGTGCATGAAATCGCCCGGGTCCGGCTGAATGGCAATGACCTTGGCGTTGTATGGTGCGCCCCGTGGCGGATTGAGCTCACTGATGCTATCCATGCCGGCGACAACAAATTGGAAATCGAAGTCGCCAACCTGTGGCCTAACCGGCTGATCGGAGACGCGGCCATACCAGCGGATCAGCGTTTTACCTGGACGATCGCGGGCCACCCGTACAAAACAGAAAGTAAACTTCTTCCTTCCGGCCTGCTGGGGCCGGTGCAGATTTTGATGAAATAGATGTTAAAACGATTTGATTATTAATATCAGACCTATTAAAAGAGTCCGCTGGATAATCTGGGGATATAATCTTGGAATCAGTTGAGGTTTTTCAAAAATATTTTCAAAAGTATTGTGTATATTTCAGATACCCGAAAGTTTTCGGTTAGCGACTCGTTACCAACAATAAAACGGATATCTTCCGGTCAAATTTTAACATTATATTTAGGATAGAAAAAAGCCAAAAGATCATGAACAAGGAAACTGCGATAAAATTATTCAACGAAAAACAAATTCGTACGCAATGGGATGAAGAGTATGAGAAGTGGTATTTTTCTATTGTTGATGTGTTGTCAGTATTGACTGAAAGTATAAATCCACAGGCCTACTGGAGAAAACTAAAACAAAGATTGAAAGCAGAAGGAAATGAAACCGTGACGAATTGTCACGGTTTGAAAATGCCGG
The DNA here is from genome assembly GCA_903832165.1 of uncultured Bacteroidota bacterium. Classification (GTDB taxonomy): domain Bacteria; phylum Bacteroidota; class Bacteroidia; order Bacteroidales; family UBA12481; genus UBA12481. The sequence goes on from CAILAQ010000114.1 coordinate 9,676, forward strand.
CTGCAGAGGGCGGTACTGAAAAGCCAAACGAGCAAGAAAATTAAAAATGAAAAAAATGAAAAAAATCAACAATATTCGCTGGACAGCTGGCATTATCGGAACGTTAATGGTTGCGTTTACTCTAATCTTTTTTATAGGTTCAATGATAGAGGGGCAAAACAAGCCAGGTCCCGGTCTTGAAACTTATACTATAATGACATTTGTAGTTTGGGGTATAGGACTTGCCGGACTATTATTAGCCATATGGAAACCAGGAATAGGAGGACTAATCTCATTGCTTAGTTTTATTGTTTTTAACATCCTTGTTGCAGTTAATCCTAATCCGGATTCCAGTTACACCGTTGTACTTTTGATATTCTTGCTACCCTCTGTTTTATTTTTAATATTTTGGTGGTTAAAAAAATCATCAATTAAAACTTCATAAAAATAAATCTCTATGAAGCAAAAACCTTTAACAAAATACTCTGTGCTCTTATTGCTACTGATGTTATGTTCATTAACTTCGTGTACATCATGTAAAAGCCCGAAACCCATATCTGAAAACAAAAAAGCTTTTATTGGCATGTGGGTTTCACAAACGGGTTTTAAAATGAATATTAAACCTTCAGGAACTGCTGACCTTACTCAAAATATTAATTCTTCTAATCCTGATGACAGCAAATTAAATATCGGAGTCACACCAGAATATTCTAAAGACATGCTTGTCAAATTCAGAGGTGATACTATTCTTATCATCAGTCAGCCCACTGTCCGCGCAAGGGAGTATCATATAGATAAAAATCCCTATCAGGATGGAGATACATGCAAAATGATTCTGAATGGAGTTTTGCTCATTAGACAGAAATGAATAAATATGCGCTCTGCTCATGCAGGGCGCAGTAGTGTCCGCAACGCTAACCGTTGCGGGTAATGCCAGGAGTGCTCATCATCAGAGTGAACTTTGCATTGAGAGTTGATTAACAGATAAACCGATGACCAATTTTATCAAAAATATTTTGAAAGAAAATTTTATCCTGACAGGTACTGACAGTCGGCCAACACGGCTGATGGCCATCGTTTCTGCATTTCTGATTCTGCTGGCGGCCCACTTCAGTGGTTGCCAAACCAAACCCGAAGCCGGAAACCTGGAGAAGAACTTCGTGAACCCTCCGGAATCCGCACGACCGGGGGTGTATTGGTATTTCCTGGACGGTAACCTCAACGGAAAGGAGATGACCGCCGACCTGGAATCGATGAAGGCGGCTGGTCTCGGGAACCTGGTGTTTCTCGAAGTGGAAATCGGCACTCCTCCGAAAGGGCCTGCTGCATTCATGAGCCCAAAGTGGCAGGAGCTTTTTGTGCAATCGGTGCGCGATGCGGAACGTCTGGGTATCGACATCACCCTCGGGATAGGGCCGGGCTGGTGCGGAAGTGGAGGCCCTTGGATCAGGCCGGAACAGGCAATGCAGCACCTGGTCTTTAGTGCTGTTGATGTGAAGGGGCCCGGGAATTTTTCAGGGGCGCTGCCCTTGCCGGAACAACGGTCGACCCGGTTTCACACCCTGTCCGATCCGTTTTACGAAGATTTTGCGGTGCTAGCCTTTCCCCGGTGCCCGCCGGTTATAAGCGATATCAATGAAAAAGCGCTTTACCTTCGGAATCCTTATTCGATATGGAAAGAAGTTAAAACCTATCTGCCGGCTTCAGCCAATTACAAGGAACCCGGATCGGCAGGTGTCATCCGGCCGGATGCGATCATTGATCTGACCCGACAGCTGAAACCTGACGGTACCCTGGAATGGAATATTCCGGCCGGAGAATGGACCATCGTAAGAATGGGACGGAGAGTCACCGGGGCCAGCAGCCGGCCGGCACCTTCCACCGCGTTGGGCCTGGAGTGCGACAAGTTCGACGCCAAGGCACTGGAATACCACCTCAACCAGTATGTCGGGAAGCTCCTTGAAAAAATCGGACCGCGCGCCAAAGAGCACGGCCTCACTACCCTGCACATGGATAGCTGGGAATCCGGGTCGCAGAACTGGACGCCTGCGTTCCTCGAAGAGTTTGCCAAAAGGCGGGGTTATGATGCCCGGCCCTGGCTGCTGACGTATACGGGAAGGGCTATCGAAAGCCTTGAAAAGTCTGAGCGATTCCTTTGGGACCTGCGTCTCACCGGCCAGGAACTGGTATTGGAGAATCATGCAGGGGAAGTGAAAAAATATGGCAGGGAGCACGGGCTCTCGCTTTCGATAGAACCTTACGACATGAACCCCGCCGGCGACCTTGATTTGGGTGCGGTGGCGGATGTCCCCATGGCAGAGTTCTGGAACAATTCGGTGAACTCAGCCTATAGCTGTTTTGAGTCCACTTCAATTGCGCATCTGATGGGGCGGCCGATCGTATCAGGCGAAGCGTTCACCTCCGTCGGCGGGCTGGATGCCTACCCCTGGTCGCTGAAGAATCAAGGCGACTGGGCGTTCTGCGTAGGAATCAACCGGTTTGTATTCCACACTTTCACTCATCAATTTCTTGGTACAGAGTTTAAGCCCGGGATATCCTTTGCAGACTATGGGGTGCATTGGCACCGGAACCAGACCTGGTGGCCGATGGTGGGAGCCTACCATGAATACCTCACCCGCTGTTCGGAAATTCTTCGCCAGGGAGTTACTGTCTCAGATATTCTCTACCTGACTCCTGAGGGAACCCCTCATATCTTCATGCCACCACCAAGCGCACTGGAAGGGAGAGGTGTGCTGGCTGATAAGAAAGGGTACGGTTTTGATGGATGCTCCCCTAAGATCCTGATGGCCAGGGCAGAGGTTAAGGAAGGACTGATCACCTTTGCCGGTGGAACGTCCTATCGGCTGATGGTCCTGCCACAGTCGGAAACCATGACTCCTGCCCTGCTTGCAAAAATCCGCGACCTGGTGAAGGCCGGTGCTATCATCGTCGGCAATCCGCCGCTCAAATCTCCAAGTCTCATGGGCTATCCCGCTTGCGATGCGGAAGTCCTGGCATTGGCAAAAGAGCTCTGGGGGGGTATGGAAGCGCCGCCGTCGGTAACCGGTCGCAGCTACGGCAAAGGAATGATTCATTGGGGGGGCGACCTTTCAAAGCCGTCCGGTGTATTCGAAGAGCGCCAGACACTTCCATCGCTTTACCCATCTTACGAACTGACTGCTACCATTTTAAAGGATATGGGTATCCGGCAGGACTTTACCGCAACCGGACCCGTCCGGTATGGGCACAGGCGCACCGAAGACCGGGATATTTACTTCGTTTCTAACCGGACCGAAGCACCGATCGCAGTGGAATGCCGCTTCCGGACCGACCGGGGTACCCCGCAACTCTGGGATCCGGTGACCGGCGAGCAGCGGGCACTGCCCCAATACCTGACTTCCGATGGTTTGACGGTCATTCCTATGGAATTCGATGCATACCAGAGTTTCTTCGTCATGTTCGGAGGGAACGACCGGAAACGGGGGGAGAAAGCGGAACGGAACTTCCCGGAGTTAAATCCATTACACCAGCTTTCCGGTGCATGGGAGGTGGCATTCGACCCGAAATGGGGAGGGCCGGTGAAAGTCACTTTCGATACGCTCCGGGATTGGACGACCCGTCCGGAACCGGGAATCAGGTATTATTCCGGTATCGCCACCTATCGCAAATCATTCAAACTTGACAGAATTCCGGAAGGGAAAACATTCCTGGATCTGGGAGTGGTCCGCGATATGGCGCGGGTGAGGCTTAACGGCAAAGATCTGGGAGTAATCTGGTGTGCACCGTGGCGGACCGACATCAGTGAGGTCCTGAAGACCGGGGCTAATCAGGTGGAAATCGAAATTGCCAACCGCTGGACGAACCGCATGATCGGCGATAAACAGCCCGCTGATTCCGCAGTACGCACCGTCGTTGCTCCACCAGGATTCATGGGCGGGCAAACATTTAAGGCAGGCCGGTACACCTATTGCCTGGATAATCTTTACCATTTGAAGTCACCGTTGCTGCCATCCGGTCTCATCGGACCGGTTCAACTGATGAGCATAGTCAGGGAAACCATCAAATGAAATTCCGAATCCTTATCCTGATGTGCCTGCTGACTCCGCGGCTCCATGCACAGGTAAATCCTGAAAATCTGAATTACCCCCCGGTCACCTGGAAATCCACACCTCCTGCCGATTGCCCCTTTCTGGTTTCCAAGGAGATCACCGGCATCACCCTGCTCGGAGTTAAAAGCGGATTTCATTTCGGCGATACCTGGTATCCCACCTGGGCAAACGACGGAAACCTCTATTCCTCCTGGACCGATGGCGGGGCCTGGCGACTGGATGGATCATACGATTCCTCGCAATCCGGTGGCGAAGTCGGCGCCGAGCGCACTGGCCATGCCGTGATCGAAGGAGATGATCCCCTGAATCTGAAAGTTTACAGCCTCGGCATCAGCTTTGCCTCACCAAACCCCTACCATGGCCGCTACCCGTGCGGAAGCCTGATCTATGAAGGTGTTTGGTATTATGGTACTTACTGCCTGGATCCTGCGGCATGGGCCGATTATGGCGGACAACGGATCAACTGGCCCTGGATGGGGCCATTTGTGGGATTCAGAACCAGTACTGATTATGGACGTACATGGACAGAGACTCCTCTCACCCCTGAGAAACCCTTATTCGGTGAGACAGGAATCAATGGCTATCCGGTAAAGATCGGAGCGCCCCATTTCGTGGATTTCGGCAAAAACCTCCAGTATTCCCCCGACGGAAAAGCCTATCTGGTAGCTCATGGAGCCGATACCACAGATACGAAATACCGTTTCTGGAATGATAGCTGGATCACTGGCGACCAGATTTACCTGACCAGGGTTATCCCATCCCTTGAAAACATGAACGATGCATCGAAATATGAATTTTATGCCGGAACCGATCCCGGCGGCAAACCGGTTTGGACCAACGATTTCAAGAAAATCAGACCTCTGCTCGAATGGAATAACAACATGGGATGTGTTACCATGACCTACAATGCACCCCTTAAAAAATATCTGATGTGTGTAACTGACGGCGGCAATACCTGCGCAAAAATGCATACCTATATCCTTGAATCCAATGAGATTACAGGTCCCTGGAAACTGGTCACCTACCTCAAGGACTTTGGCGAACAGGCCTATTTTGTGAACATACCCTCCAAATTCATCAGCCCGGATGGACGCACCGCGTGGCTGTGGTATTCGGCGAACTTCGCCAAAACCGTAAACGGGATGCGTATTGCTGAAAACCCGCCGGGGAGCCATTACGGTTTGGTGATGCAGAAAATCTCCCTCAATAGGTGACCTTGAGGGGTTTGTTGAACAGACCTCGGGGATTCTCTGTCACACTGCCTCTTTATGAACTTTTCCCGGGGTAACGTGTCATACTTGCGTGTCAGCGCTAATTTGAAAATGAAACGAGCACCATTTATTTTATCGGCTTTTGCATTCTTTCCATTGAGTGTATTTGCTAAAATTAAATCCAACATTTTTATGAGAACTGAAAAGGGATTTAAAGTAAAGGCGGGTGAAGCCCGATTTGGCGAACATTACAAAATGAAGGGCGTTACTCTGAATAACTTGGACATAAAAATTTCCGGGACTGATACCGATAATGATTTAGCCGTATTTGAGCAAACGGGACTTACACCAAATGGAGGACCTCCGTTGCATATTCACCCTTATCAGGACGAATGGTTTTATGTAATTGAAGGAGAGTATTTATTTCAGGTAGGAAACGATAAATATCAGATGAAATCAGGTGACACCATTTTTCTTCCAAGAAATGTGCAACATGCTTTCTTACAATTGACAGAAACAGGAAAGATGATAGTTTCTTATTTGCCGGCAGGAAAGATGGAAGCATTTTTTAAGGTTACAGACAAATGGACTTCTTCTCCCACTAATGAAGAAATTGCAAAGGTTTTTGCAGACCATGATATGAAAGTTGTTGGAGCGCCATTGAAAGCTGGATAACTAAATATTAAAAGAAGCTCGAATAACCAACAGCACATTTTTAATATCAAAAAAATATGGAAAAGTTGATGTTCATTCAAACCGTATCGGAGGTGGAGGCAGAGGGTAAACTCCGAGAATTATACGAAGGTGACCGGAAGAGTATGGGTTATGTACCCAACCATGCCAGGGTTTTCAGCCTTCGTCCCGAAGTGCTGGAAGCGTGGCGCGCCTTTCAGGGAAGCATTCGCAAAAACATGAGATTGAGGCGCTATGAACTGGTCACAATGGCGGCTGCCATGGCCTTGAATTGTCGATACTGTCTCCTCGCTCATGGCTCAATCCTGATAAAGAATGGGTTTAGCGTGGATCAGTTGCGTATGATCCTTACAAACTTTAGGGACGCGGGACTGGAACATGCTGAGGTCGTGATGATGGAATTCGCCCAAAAGATCATACGGAACGCCAATGAAATAACGCAGGCAGATATCGATGCACTGCATACCCTGGATCTCGATGACGGTGAAATTCTAGACATTACACTCACAGCAACCATGCGCAGCTTTGCGAGCAAGACGTTTGATGCCCTGGGAGCTGAACCGGATGCTGTTTACGACGAACTTGAACAGCAGCTGACTGATCTGCTTCCCGGGTAATGCAAAACCACAGCACCTGACGAGGATGTAAAGGAGCTTGTAAAAAGCTGATCCGCAAAAAATATCTAAATTGATGACATTAATTTTTTGCAACCTCAATGACTAAAAAATCAAACATTCCAGTGAATGCCATTTCGCGGCGTCACTTCTTGTATTCATCCTCGCTGGCTACGGCAGCTATTGGCCTTAGCCCACTAACTGGCCTGGCTGCACCTGTACCTAACAATGCTGCGCTGTCTGGCGCCCCGGGGAAATTATGCTTATGGTCCGACCGTCCGGCTGAAGCCTGGATGACCGAAGCCTTTCCGATCGGCAATGGACCTATGGGGGCGATGCTCTTCGGCGGCACCGCGATCGAGCGGATCCAGTTTAATGAGATCAGCCTCTGGGGCGGAGATCGGATGGCTGTTGAGGGTCTCGGTGATGAAGGCCAAAACATGGGGTCCTATCAGGCATTTGGCGACATCTTCATCCATCTCGGGCATGATTTCTCGAAGGTGACCCATTACCGGCAGGAGCTCGATATTGATCGCGCCGTTCATCAGGTGACCTACGAATACGACGGCGTACGCTATCAACGCACAGCCTTTGCCAGTCATCCCGACGGAGTCATTGTGTTCCAACTTACTGCGAACAAGCCAGCCGTCTTTACCGGCCGCGTTCAGCTTGCGGACATGCATCAGGCCCGGATTGCCGCCGATGGCAACAGGATCAGCTCGGTGGGCAAGTTGGAGAACGGTTTTGAATATGAAGCCCAATTGCTCGCGCTGAATAAAAAAGGCACTATAGCCGTGAAAGAGGACGGGGCATCGGCCAAAAACCAATGGGACATTGCCGTGCCCGCCACCAGTCTGGCCTTCGACCAATGCGACAGCCTGACCCTGATACTCGGGGCGGGCACAAACTTCCTTCAGGATCATACCAAACAATGGCTTGGTGTTCATCCACATGAAGCCGTAACAAAGCGGGTGGATTCCGCTGCCAGGCAAAGTGCGAAGGAGTTACTGGCAAGGCATGTGAAAGATTACCAATCCCTCTTCGGTCGTTTTTCCCTCGATGTAGGAACCACTGCGCCCGATCTGCTGGCCAGGACGACACTGGCGCGATTGGAAGGCTATGCAAAAAACACGACTGCCGATCCTAATCTTGAAGCCCTGTTATGCCAGTACGGCCGCTATCTGCTGATCAGTTGTTCGCGCCCGGGATCTTTGCCAGCCAATCTCCAGGGAGTCTGGAACGACAGCAACGAGCCCGCCTGGGCCGGTGACTACCACTCGAATATAAACCTTGAGATGAACTACTGGCCGGCCGAGCCAACCAATCTAGCGGAATGCCACCAACCGTTTATCGACTATGTCACAAGTATCCGCGAGGTCAGCGCGAAGAACACGCAGAGAAACTATGGCAAAGTCAGGGGCTGGACCGTCCAGACGATGAACAACGCATGCGGGGTTTCCTATTGGAAATGGAACCCGCCCGCCAGCGCCTGGTATGCGCAACATCTATGGGAACATTTCGCCTTCGGCCGCGACCCCGTCTATCTTCGCAACACCGCTTACCCCGTGCTCAAGGAAGTCTGCCAGTTCTGGGACGATCACCTGAAACGGAGGCCCGACGGAACGCTCGTCACACCCGATGGCTGGTCGCCCGAGCACGGCCCCGCCGAAGAAGGCGTTACCTACGATCAGGAGATCATCTACGACCTGTTCACCAACACGATTGAAGCCGCCGATGTGCTGGGAGATGACAAGGAATTCCGCGATCACATCTTCGGCCTGCGCGATAAGCTGCTCAAACCGAAGATCGGACGCTGGGGACAATTGCAGGAATGGGAAGCCGACAAGGACGATCCAAAGGATGACCATCGCCACGTCTCCCATCTGTTCGCCTTGTACCCCGGGCGCCAGATCACAAGCGCAAACACACCCTTGCTTGCCGAAGCCGCCCGGATTTCCTTGCAGGCCCGCGGCGATAAAAGTACTGGTTGGAGCCGTGCCTGGAAGATCAATTTCTGGGCCAGGCTGTGGGACGGCGATCACGCTTATACCATGCTGCGAAGCCTGCTGAACGTGGTCCACGGGACGAAAACCATCTACGGTGAGAGCGGCGCCGGCGTTTATCCGAACCTGTTCGACTCCCATCCTCCATTCCAGATCGACGGCAATTTTGGTGCGACGGCCGGAATCTGCGAGATGCTGGTGCAAAGCCATACGGGAGCCATCCATCTGCTCCCCGCGCTGCCCAAGGCATGGCCGTCCGGAAAGGTCACAGGCCTCTGCGCACGGGGCGGATTCGAGGTTGATCTGAGCTGGGACAATGGCCGCCTGACCCGGGCTGTGATCCATTCCAATGCTGCCCTCCCCTGCCGGGTTATTTATGGCGACAAGAACTGGGCATTTGACACCGAAGCAGGGAAGTCCTATCCTCTCACGCTTAATCCAGCAAAATATTGAATATTAATGTTTATTTGTTGTTTATCAATAAATTTCAATTATCTTTGCGACATAATTTTTAACTTTTATAATGATGTCAAAAAGAAACAACTTCATATTTAAAGGCTTGCATATCGTTGCCTGGATCATCTTCGTTGGTTTGTGCATTGAAGCCGGAGGGTTGGCAGTTAATTTTGTTTTCAGTCTGTTCAAACCTGAATTTGTCCAAAACCTATATCAAAAGTTGGACTTAAGTCAAATGTATAATCGCAGCCAATGGGCCTTTTTCAAAATGTACAGTTTTATCCTGGTCATATCGTTTTTAAAGGCTTACCTGTTCTATGTTGTCATCAGGCTTTTAAGTAAACTTAATTTGGCAAAACCATTCAACAGTTATGTTGCCGATCAGATTACAAAAATTAGTTACTACACTCTTTCCATTGGACTCATAAGTTACATAGCTCAACAAACAGCCAAATATTTACAGAGCCGTGGATTTGAAATCGACATCCTAAACCAGTTTTTGGCTGATAGTCAGGCATATATCTTAATGGCAGCTGTAATCTATGTCATTGCGACGATTTTTTCAAGAGGAGTTGAAATGCAAAACGAACACGATTTAACAGTTTAAGCCATGCCAATCATTGTAAACTTAGATGTCATG
>CAILAQ010000115.1 GCA_903832165.1 uncultured Bacteroidota bacterium
CTATTTCAAAACTGGAACAGACCCTTGGGCGCACGCCTTCGGAGGATGAAATTGCCGAAACAGCCGGTATCAACCGGGAAGACATTCTGAGATACCTGAACAATCACGGCCGTCACTTATCGATGGACGCCCCACTCTCGCCGGGAGAGGAGACCAACCTTTATGATGTGATACTGAATGCCGATGCATCAGATCCGGAAGAGAATCTCATGAACGACTCACTGAACCTTGAAATCGAGCGAACCCTCAAGCACATCGGGGACAGGGAAGCCGACATTATCAGGTTGTTCTATGGCCTTAACGGCATACCTCCCCACTCCCTTGATGAAATCGGGGAAAAGTTCAACCTAACCAGGGAAAGAGTCCGCCAGATCAAGGAAAAATCGATACAGAAGCTGAAGAACCAGACTCGGAGCTGCCTGCTGAGGAACTTTCTGGGCTGATATTTAAAGACGCAAGTTTACGGGATAAGCTTTGTCCGGATCGAAAATATAGTCCCTGAAGATTTTATGTTCCAGATGACCACTGAAGAATATGAAAATTGACAATTTGGCACATTACCAAATTGTCACATTGAGTCCTTCCCAAATACTAACCCACTCCCACCAACTGCTCATTTACCCACCCCGATCTTACTGCCTTGACCTACTTTTAAACTGCCAAATAAAAGGTGGACAAGATGAAAGACCAAGAAGGTTTCGGGTTTCGGGTTTCGGGTATCAGGAATAGGGTTTCGGGTATCAGGTTGCAGGTTTCAGGTTGTAATTTCAAAATTCAAAATTGGTCGTGGTCTTCAATCAGGTCTTGGGTATCGGGCATCGGGTATCGGGGGCTTGCTGTTGGGATAGCTCTGTTCTTTTGCGGACTTTTAAATACGGGATTCGGGCAGCAGGTAAGGTACCATTTCACAAAGGGAGAGGTCCTGGATTATGACATGACGGAAGAAACTGAACTTGGCCATGTTGTCTATAACGAAATCACGCAAAACATATGGAAATATCAATTTACAGTTGATGACATTTCAACCAAATCCTTCACCCTTACCATGAGTCTGAAAGGGGCTTTTCGGAAGACATCCTTATCGCGTGAAAATGTGCTTCTCAGGGCAACCAATAGTTCTTCCTCCGAACAAAATCCTTCAGTCGAAAACGATATCTCCAATTTTGAAATAAACTACCCTATTCACTTTAAACTGGATTCCTTGGGTAATATTCTTGAAATGACAGGTGTCGATTCATTGTTGAATTCCATTACCCCGTCCGGAACGGAAAGAGCAATCCTCAGGAGTCGTGAGAATTACAACCATATAAAGGTCAGATACAGTATAGATTATTATAAATGGATCATTCACGAGTTTTTCCCAACCATTCCCGGCTCATTACAAGATTCATTACAGATGAAATCGGGGGATCGGTCGGTTACCAGAATTAATAGCTGGGACGCCGGATTTTTAAACCGAACTGACAGCATGACATTCAAGTTGAGAAGAAGCTATCTGTTCCAACCCAATCAACCTCCTTTCATCAAAGACCAGACCAATGAAATGTCTGTAATCTGGAATCAAAAATCCGGCTATCCAGTCCACATCGAATATACCGGATACTTGCCGGAGGATTTAACCAGGCAAATATCCCTTAAACAAGGCTCTGCTGACTTGGGCATGATCCGGCGCGTTCAAATAAATAATACCAGAAGATCATTAATCAAAAATAGTACTGTACAAATATCAGGTCAACTGGTGAATTTTGATAATAAGGAATTTACGGCCTATTGTCCGGGAAGTGATATCTCAAAAAAGAAAATACCACTGGTTATCGGGAAAGACGGAAAATTTACTTTTTCATTTAATATGCCTTTCCCGACAGGCTTCGTAGAAATTTTCTTTAATAGGATTAATCAGTACTTATGGAGAATGCCCGGTAACCCGGATCAGATAAAAATCTTTGTTGAACCGGGGGATACCATTCACCTTTCCGCTAATATAAATGATTTGAAAACTATTGATTTCAAATGTCGCTTAAGGAAAGAACAGATTCTATTGAACTCACTTTCTAAGGAATTTAATTCTCGCAACCCGGGAAATTCGATTAAAACTACGTTAAACAATATCAGGATTGTTCGAGAACAAAAGACCGGTCTGAATCCTGAATTTGCACAAAGCCTTGATATTGAACATCAGTATTCTTTATTGACGCATCAGGTCACTGAACTGTCGCGATCTCCGAATTTTCCGAAAACAATAAACAAGGTTGACAGC
>CAILAQ010000116.1 GCA_903832165.1 uncultured Bacteroidota bacterium
CGGAATATGTTATGGTGAGTAACCAGATTGCTTTTATGAGTACCCGGGGAAAAATTGCCATGCATCATCGCCAGCCACAAACAAAATATTTTAATAATCAGCCTTACCAGGATTTGTCAGTAAATGATTTCAGGCCGGATAACTCATCACCGGTGATTCACGCTACAGTTTGCTTCAGGCTGAAGGAGGTTTTGGATCTTGGTGGATATCGTCCGGAATTCATTGTTTCTGAAGATAACGACCTGTGGATTCGGATGGTTGAGAAGTATAAGATAGCGGTATTAAACACCTGCAATTATTTTGTCAGGCTCCATGGAACCTCTGCGACGAAAGTTCATGCCGGTAAAATCAAGCATTTCAGAAAACTGTTGTTTGAATTTTCCGAGGAGAGAAGGAGTATCGGAACCGATCCGATCATGCGTGGCGAGAAGTTGCCTGCACCCCCTGTTGCCGTGGCAGAGACGGAGGCCATCAAAGCGCCGGCAGGTAAGAATTTCCGGGAAGATCTGCGTTTTATATACGGTTTGATGGTTGATGCCGGGGATTGGCAGCAGGTAAGAAAATTAGGCGGGGATATCCTGAGGGATGGCTGGAAATACCGTAGTACCTGGAAGATGTTGCTTTTCCCATTGGTTGGTGACAAAATCATTAAAGCCGGTGTTTCAGCTAAATCCCTGTTCCGGAGGAAAAACTCTTAATCCTGAACCTCTTCGACATGAATTCCGAAAAACCACTGATATCCATAATAATCCCATCCTTCAACCGGGCAGATTTACTGGGCGAAACTCTTGAAGCATTGCTGCATCAGGATTACTCTGAGTGGGAGGCCATCGTGGTGGACGACGGATCGAAAGAGCGCAATGAGGAGATTACCAGCGAATATTCCCGAAAAGATGAACGCATCAGATTTATCAAAAGGGACAAAAAACCAGGCGGAGCTCCGGTATGCAGAAACATTGGCATTCAAAATGCAAAGGGAGCGTATCTGATTTTTCTTGATTCCGATGATTTGCTATTGCCTTTTACTCTGTCGCAGCGGGCCGGGATCATTATGAAAGAGCCTGGTTTGGATTATTGGGTGTTTCCAATGCTCACTTTCAGAAATACCCCCGAAGATGCAGGATTTCTCTGGAACATCGAAAATGGAGAACCTGATCTTAAGCGTTTTCTCAGGCTGGATGCACCCTGGCAGACCAGCGGACCGGTTTGGAGAAAAGAGGCCGCAGCCAGAATCGGTGGCTTTACCGAGGGGCTAGCCTGCTGGCAGGATGTTGACTTTCATCTTAAAGCACTGACAGGCGGTTTGAAAGGCAATAAATACTACTCACTCCGGCCAGACGTACTTTACCGCCAGCACGACACGCAAAGCATCAGTCAGACCGAAATCAGCTCACCTGAAAAACTAAGGAGCCGGCAACGGATTTTCTTTACTCATGCCAATTCACTGATTCCTGTGATGACTCCGGGAACAAAAAGCGACCTGCAAATTTTAGGCGGAAATATTGCCATCGGTGCTGCGAAAACACTTAATTCCGGGATCTGTTTTTCGGTCATCCGGTTTGGCATGAAGAACGGGATTTTCAACCCGGGCAATGTCATTACCCTAACGGTGATCGCCTCTCTATATTTATTGCGGCTCAATCGAATTTCGTTATCCGGCCGATACATTGATCGGATGACCCGTACTTTCAGGCAGGATAACAATATTGGTAAACACCTGTACCTTAAATCAACAGAGAAATGACAGCAGGCCAGCTAAATGAACCTTTGATTTCAGTTGTCATTCCGGTTAAAAACGGGATCGACACACTGCCTTCCTGTCTTGAAGGTCTTTTTCGCCAGACGGTAAAAGACCAGATGGAGGTAATTGCCCTGGATTCAGGTTCAACAGACGGAACACTGGAATTACTGGGAAAATTTCCGGTAAGGATACACCATGTGCGACGCGGGGAGTTTAACCATGGAGAGACCCGTAACCTTGGCATTCAAATGGCAAGAGGCACCTTTGTGGTACTGACTGTGCAGGATGCTACCCCGGCGAGTGACGACTGGATTGAGCTGATGATGAGCCATTTTGACAACCCCGAGGTCGCCGGTGTTTGCGGTCAGCAGATTGTTGGTTCAGATCCTGATAAAAATCCTCTGCAATGGTTTGCCCCGGCAAGTGAGGCCAAACCATTTGTTGTACAATTCAGGAATGCCCGGGATTTTACTGCTCTGCCGGGAAAGAAGATGCACCATTATTGTAACTGGGATGATGTGACTGCGATGTATCGCAAATCTCTCAAAGAAAAGATCCCGTTCAAAAAGCTGATGTTTTCAGAAGACACCCTTTGGGCTAAGGATGCCCTTACCCAGGGATATGCAATCGTATATGATTACCGGGCAAGAGTTTACCATTACCATCATCAGAATTTCAAGTTCTATTTTAAAAGAACCTACATCATTTCGTATCAGAATTATAAATTCTATGATTACATAAAATTCCCTAAAAATCCTTTTGTGACTGTTCCACAGATACTGGTACGGATCAGCCGGAATAAAATATCCCTTAAGAATAAAGTCAATTGGTTCTTTTACAATCTGAACCTGGTGGTGGCCTCATGGATGGCGACGCTGATCTTTGCAACGATAGCCGGTATCAGCGGGCTGAAGGGAGTGGAGGCCTCTCAAAAGATTTTCGTAGGCTATCCACCACAGGGCCAGCAGGCAAAGACAAATTAATTACGACCTATGTTACAAACAGGACAACCCCTTGTGAGCGTGCTCATGACAACGTACAACCGGGAGAAATATCTCGCGTTTGCAGTTGAGAGTGTGCAGGCTTCTACCTATGAGAATTTTGAGCTGATCATTGTCGACGATCAGTCGAAGGACCGGAGTCTGGCCATTGCAAGAGAGTTTGCAGAAAAGGATCCGCGCATCCGGGTAGTTTTAAATGAGAAGAATCTGGGTGATTATCCGAACAGAAATAAGGCGGCCAGCCTTGCCAAGGGTAAATATCTGAAATATGTCGACGCTGACGATCTGATTTATCCAACAGGGTTAGAAGTGCTCGTGAGTGGCATGGAACTTTTTCCTGATGCCGGCTTTGGTCTGGGATCGCTTAATCAGGATAAGCACCGTATTTTTCCTTTCATGCTGACCAGTGAGGAAGCCTATCAGCGCCACTATTTCCAGGAACAACTTTTCCATAAGGCACCCTTATCGGCGATCATCAGGAAAGATGCTTTTGATGCCGTAAATGGATTCACCGGACGCCGCTATCTGGGTGATTTCGAAATGTGGCATATCCTTGCAGCCAGGTATCCCGTTGTACTGATGCCGCATGGCGTTGTATGGTACAGGGAGCATGAAGAACAGGAGATGCAGCATAACCGGACCGATTTTACCGTTCCGTTTAAATACCTGAAATGTGCTGAAGAGATGATCATCAGTGATCAGTGCCCATTGAGCGAAAAAGAGAGAAACAGCGCATTACGGAAAATCCGCTGGAATCAGGCAAGGTATATCCTGGGAACAGGAAAAAACCAGTCTTTAAAGATCATGGAGGAG
>CAILAQ010000117.1 GCA_903832165.1 uncultured Bacteroidota bacterium
GCTTCCGACACCGCCGAATGTCAGTCCGTTGATTTCTTTATCGGGCTGGAAAGCAATGCCGGGAAATTCAATACGGATGAAATTAAGTACTCCGGAGCTTTCGGTATCGTTACTGCCGCCATAGTGGGTTCTCGGACCACCTTCGATCTGGGGATTTACCTTATTTGTGATGGCATTTCCGCATAGGACCACACCGCCCCAGTCGCCGTAGGTACGACTTCCCGCTGCCTGGTTGGATGTGAAAACAATTGGTTTTGCCATTGTTCCCTGGGCAATCAGTTTTCCACCGGGTTCAACGATCAGGGAACCCTTATTGGCTTTATCGCCACGGATCACCGTACCGGCCTGAATAGTTAGTGTAGCACCGCTTGTAACATAAACCCAGCCATTAAGCAGATAAACCTTGTCGCTGGTCCAGGTTGTATTGACGGAGATATCGCCAGCTTCAACAATTACTGTTGTGGCAGGATAAACCGTATTCTGGGGATCAAAGTTGGCCCAGCCGGCAGTCCAGTCTTCCTTACCGAAAGCACCACGAAATGCAACATGTTCGAAGAAAGGGTTATTAATACTGCTTGGCATGCCCGAGTAATCCCAGTAAGAGCCTGATAAAACAGGCGAATTGAGTGTTGGAAGGAAGTTAGGGGCAGTTAAATTGAATGGATCATTAATGCTGAGCGCGGCATTGGTTGGCGAAATCTCGTTACTCCTGGATGAACTGCTAAACCAGTCGGTTTCTTCACTAACTGTCCACAGGTCGCTTGCAGCTACGCCAAAATTTGTTTTGCAGCCGGCCAGAATGGTGTTTTCAATTCTTAGCGTGTTGTTTTTTGCGTTGGTAATTGAAGGGCCCTCGATATAAAGGCCTGTCAAATACCCTGCGAATATAGCATTGTAAACATTGAGGGCTGTATTCCTCCTGAGGTGCATGCCTCTTTTGAAGTTGCTGTTGATCTGAGTTTCAGGGGTAACCAACGGACCAAACATGCTGAAATTGCTGAAAATTGCACTGGTGACAGGTTCTGCAGCGGAGCCTGTAGCATCGTTATCGGATTCAAAACCATTTGACCCCGAACCAGGATCAGCAATAGCCGGGTCACGCAGACCTACTGCATATTGAATCATTCCATGATATCCGTAATCTGTATCGTAATCATCATCCCATCCGCGAATGGCGATCAGATGCTTGGCATTGACTGAACCGCCGAACCACTCATACGAGTCATCACCTGAATAGGAAACCTGGATATAATCAACAACGGTACCGCTTCCGACGCCTCCGAATGTAAGACCATTGATTTCTTTATCAGGCTGGAAGGCAATACCCGGGAATTCGATGCGAACGAATTTCAGAATACCAGAGCTTTCGGTATCATTGGTGCCGCCATAATGCGTTCTCGGACCGCCTTCGATCTGGGGGTTTACCTTGTTTGTGATGGCATTGCCACATATGACCACACCACCCCAGTCGCCGTAGGTACGACTTCCCACTGCCTGGTTGGATGTGAAGACAATTGGGTTTGCAATGGTTCCCTGGGCAACCAGTTTTCCGCCCGGTTCAACGATCAGGGAGCCCTTATTGGCTTTATCGCCACGGATCACCGTACCGGCCTGAATCGTCAGTGTAGCGCCGCTTGTAACATAAACCCAGCCATTAAGCAGATAAACCTTGTCGCTGGTCCAGGTTGTATTGGCGGAGATATCGCCTGCTTCAACAGTTACTGTTGTTGCAGGATAAACCGTATTCTGCGGGTCGAAATTGGCCCACCCGCTTGTCCAATCAACTGTTCCGAATGCACCATGGAATTTTACATGGTCAAAGAAAGGGTTGTCAATAGTGTTTTGTGCGATTGCCATTCCACTCATTGCAACCAGTAAAGTAAGAAAGAGTAACGTTTTTTTCATACCAAATAAATTTAAAA
>CAILAQ010000118.1 GCA_903832165.1 uncultured Bacteroidota bacterium
ATTCCTTTTGCTTCGGATGCAACAGCCTGGTTGTTCTCTTCAATCATGCTTTTGCTTTTTCTCAGGAAGGGTTGGTCGCATTCAACCAACAGGTTGTTCTTCACTGTATTCTGATCGGCATTCAGCCGGAGATTTTTTAATTCCGGATATTTCTTTTGATAGAGGAGTGAGTTGATATCCACCTCTTCATATATTTTCTTCTGAATAACAGGGGTATCCAAGGTTTTGAGCCATCTCTCCAGACCCCATGATGAGCAACTGACTGCTGCAAAGCATTTGTAAAACAGGTTGTTTTCGACCAGATTGTCTTTCCCTCCATGAATCTGAACGGCACCAAAATTGAGTACGCCACACCGTTCAAACACATTCCCAAAAATGAGAACTCCCGAAATCATATCATCGAGCCGGACTCCTGCTGCCCCATGACGGGTACCTCCGGCAATATCCGACCAATGATTGTACCGGATCACATTTCCACGGTAGGAAGGATTGTAGAAAATATCTATTCCACCCTGATCGTCCGATTCGTTGACGACCCTCGAAATTTGGTTGTATTCGATGATGCAGTCATTTCCTTCGAGTCGCATGGCTGAAGAAGATGAATTCCGGAAACGGTTGTTTGAGATACGGATACCGCATCCATCGATGTGAACGGCAGGTTGATAGGTCCGTTTAAAGAGTGAAAAATCTTCGACAACTGTCTGTTCAATAAAATGATTGGCGGGAGTGAGTGTTTTGCGGTCACCCCCTTTTATCCGGATCCCACCGCAACCTAATGTCCTTATCAAACAACCAGAAATACCATTTTGGAAGCCATCAAGAATATGAATACCGTCGCTTCCAAAACGTTCAACCAGGCAATCCGAAATCAGACAATTATTCCCTTCGTTCACCAAAATTGCACTCCCCCGCCCTTCCTGAAAGGTAAGCCCCAGTATCTTCAGGTAAGAACAGTTTCTCATTTCAAGCATATAAGGAGACCCAAATACCGATAAGGTAACTTCATCATTTAGAAGATTCACCTCTTTAGGTGGATACCAGTAAAGCAATCCTTCTGTCCGGTCGAGATACCACTCTCCGGGCTGATCGAGCTCACAAAAGAGGTTCAAGGCAAAATAGCGCAGACTGTCTTTGTAACCGTAATTGTGATAAGGCTCTTTCAGGTATAAAGTGCGCGAATTGGCATCAACCTTATCCACTTTCTGAAATTCATCACTCCAGTCCCAATACCAGTAACCACCCAAACGGACATCCTTTTCGTTTGACCAGCGATCCTGCAGTTTATTGGTATATTCAAATATTCCTTCAACGGTTCCCCTTTCTTTGGTGTAAGTGGGTGGCAATGCTGTTTTTCCTTTTGACAGACCGGCTTTTGTAAATCCACTATTGGGCCATCGGGCAAGGGTTTGTAACTTGCCATTGCAAAACAATTCAGGACGTTTGCCAATATCAGTCGGATCGCCAAAATCAGAAATTCCCGCAGCCTGTAAATCAGCTACATAAACTTTCCCATTTACTTCCGGGGCGAGTATTTTAAGTTTTTCAGTATTGGAGAGCTGTTTCCAGTTTTTCAGCAGCAAGCTTCCTGTAAAAACAGGTTTCTCACCTTCCACTGCCTTATAAATTACCGGAGCATTCTTGCTTCCCGAATGCTCAGCGGTCAAAATAACAGGCTTTTCAAGAGGATAAATGCCACCACCGACTGAAACAACAACAGCTTCCTCAGGTGACTGATTCCTTAGTACCCGAACCATTTCGCTGGCCTTTTCAATCGTTTTAAGTGGTGCTGTCCTGGTTCC
>CAILAQ010000119.1 GCA_903832165.1 uncultured Bacteroidota bacterium
ACAATATAAGCAGTTGGCCGCTCTTCTGTTACCGGACCAACCCAATCTTTCAGATATCCGGCCCAGGCCAGGCTTGGAAATAAGCCATCACAATGCTCAGGTTCCGCAATAGCCATAAACTTAAGCGCTTGCTGATTTCTGCTCGAAGGACAAAGCCTTGCGAGACCAATGAGTTTTTCGACGGTTTCAACAGAAACCGACGTTTTACTGTCAAACCTCCGATAACTGCGGTTTTTTAGGACTAAATCATCTAACATATCTAATGAAGGATTTATATATTTGTCGTCAAACAAATTTTGACCATTATGAACCACGAAGAATTGCTGGCAAAGATCGCAAAGTGTGTTGAAAGAGGTAAAGTTAATAAAACATCACCTTACCCGCCTGATTTAAAAGAACAGGATGGAGCTGATGAATTGAGTGCCCAAGCCCTTCTGGAAGGCATCGCTGCTGATCTGGTTCTCAGTCAGGGCCTCGTGCCGGGTATGCAGATTGTAGGGGTTAAGTTCCGCGAGAATAAAGTATTCGTGCCGGAAGTTCTGATGGCCGCAAAAGCTATGAGCGCCGGGATGAAACATCTGAAACCATACTTTACTTCCGGTGCAGTCAAACGTAAAGGCGTCTTTATTATAGGTACCGTTATGGGTGATTTGCATGATATCGGGAAAAATTTATTAGGCATGATCGTTGAAGGTGCCGGATGGCAGGTTGTTGACCTGGGCATCGATGTTCCGGCAGCCAAATTCATCGCAGCTGTTGACGAATACCCGGGCGCATATGTCGGGTTAAGCTGCCTGCTCACTACAACTATGCTCAATATGGAGAAAATCGTAACGGAAATGAAAGTATCACGCCCTGATACTAAAATTCTGATCGGAGGAGCTCCCGTTACTGAAGATTTCCGCAAAAGAGTTGGAGCTGACTGGTATTCTCCGGATCCTCAGGGAGCCGTTGAATTCTTGAATAAAGTCGGATAATATGCCGGCCACACCCCGGGAAAACCTTATCCGGGCCGCTCGCCGGCAGGGATTCGATTGGATTCCCATCGACATTCTTCTGTGTGATTCGCAGGTTGCTGCCTTTAAAAAAATCTATGGCGATATCGATTATTTCGATTGGTTCGGCGTGGATTTCCGATGGGTCACCCTTACCGAACACCCCGGATATCAGGACGGACGTCAGCTATATAGCCGGGAAATCCTTCCTCCGGATACGGAAATCGATGTAACAGGCGTCGGCCATTCAAAAGGCTCTGAAGCAGCTTATCATATGACCCGGATGCATCACCCTCTCCAAGGTTGCGATTCACTTGCGGAAATCACGAATTTTCCTTTGCCAATATTTAATCGCGAGGAAAACCAACCCCTTTTCGATCAGGTAAGTTCTCTGCATCAGAAAGGACTGGCTGCTATGTGCGCCATGCAGATGACTATCTGGGAAGCAGCATGGTATATCCGATCAATGCCCGACCTTCTGATGGATATGATGCTCGAAGATGAAAAGGCAACGGTACTTCTTGATCATATTACCGATTATGCCATAAGGAGGGTCAGATTGTATGCCGAAGCCGGAGTGGATATAATTTCAATGGGCGATGATGTTGGCATGCAGAGCGGACCCATGATGAGCGTCGAGCTCTGGGAGCAATGGATCAAGCCGCGCCTTAAAAGCGTCATCGATGCTGCCCGGGTTATAAATCCTGAAGTCCTGATCTTCTATCATTCTCGCGGTGATGCAACCGCATTTATTCCGGGCCTCATCGATTGCGGCGTCGATATTCTGAATCCTATTCAGCCGGAATGCATGGATTTTAATAAAGTTCATAAGATCTACAACGATAAGCTATCTTTTTGGGGAACATTGGGAACACAGCAGTTGCTCCCTTTCGGAACACCAGAGCAGGTAAGGGAAGTAACCCTCGACCGGATCCGCGCTGCAGGAACTAAAGGCGGACTTATTCTCGGCCCCACGCATTTGGTGGAGCCGGAAGTACCCTTTGAAAATCTGGCAGCCATGAAGAATGCCATACTTGAAATTTTCCCAAGAACCTGAATATGAAAGGGAAAGACCTCGTTTTGTTTTGACCTCCAGATTGAAGCTGAAGCTCTTGGTTGCCAGCTGGGCTGCTCCTTCCAATATATGTTGGATGCAGTCAAGGAGGTTGCACCGCACTTCGAAAGACTGGTGGAATGGCATGAACACTCAATAAAGAATCAGCAGGAGGCAACCTTCATGTCATCTCTATTTGTAAAAATATTCCAACGATTTGCATCGATGGAAAAATCACTTTTGTTTCACAAATACCGCCAGGGAACGAATTGATCCGCCCGATCTAAAGCTGTATCAAAGAAAAGCTAAAAATCAGACTTCGGGTTAAGCAAGGTTAGATTCTGGTTCCACGTCACCTGCCACAAGCAAGGAAGTACAAAGCAATTCTGAACCCCGACCGGAACTTTCTTCCTGCGTAGTCCGCTCCAATCGATATTTCTATTATTATTATATCCGGATTTGATGGACCTGGTGAACTGATTGTCATTGGTCCGGATTTAAATAGCAGGGAATTTTCTAAACAGCTTTTATCACTACAAAAACGATGAAAACCACACTGACTGAACGTCTTAAAAACGGAGAAATCATAATATCCGACGGAGCACTAGGAACCATGCTGCAGGCTGCCGGACTGGAACCAGGTATTTGCCCTGAAATCTGGAACGCTGATTTCCCGGAACGTGTTGAGGCAATTGCCAGGGCTTATGTCACAGCTGGCTCACAAGCTGTAGAAACCAATACTTTTGGCGCCAACCGATTCAAAATGAGCCATTACGGACTGCAGAACAGAGTAGCTGAATTAAACCGCAAGGCGGTTGAGATTACGCGCAGGGCGGTGGGCCCTGATGGTATCGTTCTCGGATCAGTTGGTCCTACCGGCGTACTTTTGATGATGGGAGATGTGAGCGAACAGGAACTGTATGAGGCATTTAAGGAACAATGTATGGCCCTGGCTGAAGCCGGAGCCGATGCCATCTGCATCGAGACCATGACGGCAATTGATGAAGCTACCCTGGCTGTCAGGGCGGCCAAAGAGAATACCTCTGTCGAAGTGATCTGTACCATGACCTTCGACAAAACGATTCAGGGAGATTTCCGGACTATGATGGGAATATCACCCGAAGACATGACCCATGCACTGAAGTCTGCAGGAGCAGATGTCATTGGCACCAATTGCGGCAATGGCATGGAAAACATGATCTCCATTGTTGAGGAAATACGTCGCACCGATCCAGTGATTCCAATTCTTGTTCATGCCAATGCCGGCAAACCACACTTTCACGACGGGAACAATATCTTTGATGAAACCCCTGAGATCACTGCTTCTTATGTTCCCAGACTGATTAACGCAGGTGCCACCTGTATCGGAGGCTGCTGCGGAACTACACCGGAGCATATCAGGATGATTAAAAATATTGTGACACATCGATAACAATCAACCCAAACCACCTGCCCAATGCAACTAAAAAGGCTCCTGTTCAGCATGGCATTTATTTCAGGTGCTATATCTATTCAATCTCAGACAGTAATAAAGGAGTCAGCAAACATACCCGCCCCCGGCATTGATGTATTTATACGGCTCGACCTGTTGCCGCAAATAAAAGCACAGATATTTACCGGCATGTTCTCCAGTTACGATCGGACCGGAGGTAACGATGACGGTTTCAGCGGCAAGTATTCCTATCTGCGAAAAGAAGGAGATGACCTTGTGATTGCTGAGATGGAAGGCCCCGGTGTCATCTACCGGATGCACATGCCCGGTCCACAGGATGGCATTATGGAGTTCTATCTTGATGGGGAAAAGACACCCCGCATTAGCATGAAGATCACTGATATGGTAGATGGACAGCACTCTCCCTTCCTGGCCCCGCTCGTTGGCGGTGGTGTGGGAGGCCGCTATATGTATGTCCCAATTACCTACCAGCATTCTTGCAAAGTAGTGGTTAAAGCACCCATATTTTGCTTTTATGATATAAATTATGCCACCTATCCCAAGAATACCGTCATCCCCAGTTTCCAGAATCCACCCACAGATGAATGGAAACGGAAAATAAAAAAAATCAGCACCATTTTCGCAGCCACCGGAACTAATATCTCTCAGTATCTTGCATCTGAAGGTACAACCATTACAACACTGAAGGTTGAGAAGACTCTGTTGCCGGGCCGGCCAGCCGAAATTCTGAACAGCAACAAGCCTGGCCGAATTGTTGGATTGAGGCTCGGACCTGCCAGTGTATTCGCCGGCAAGGAGCGAAATATCGTAATCAAAATGTATTGGGATAACGACCCAAAACCGGCAGTTTCATGTCCGGTAGGTGATTTTTTTGGATACAGCTTTGGAGAACCTGCTGTCAGATCTCTTTTCCTTGGAACCAGCAACGACATGAATTACGTCTATCTTCCGATGCCATACAGCAAGTCCGCGAGAATCGAAATTATATCAGGGAAATCCACCTCTGAACCTATTCAAATTCAGGCTGAAGTTGATTTAGCAGCCGAAGGCAAACATCATGATGAAGGACATTTTTATGCATACTGGCACCGGGAAAATCCATGCAAAAACGGAACACCTTTCACTTACCTGAATACAGAAGGCAATGGTCATGTTATTGGAGTATTCTTACAGGCTCAAGGTAAGGAGCCCGGTGGAACAATCTTTTTTGAAGGGGATGATGTGGTAACAATCGATGGGAAAATGGCGATTCACGGAACCGGATCCGAAGATTCTTTCAATGGAGGCTGGTATGATGTCCCTGCCAGATGGGAAGAACGAACTTCATTTCCACTCAGCGGCTGTATGGACTACAAGAAATATCTGGGACGTACCGGAGGCTATCGATGGATGATAACGGATGCCTATGTTTTCACCCATAACATTGACTACAATATCGAACATGGTCCGGAAGGAAACCTCGTAAACTCGGATTACACCAGTGTTACTTTTCTCTATTCATCAGTTCAGCCATCTGCCGATCTGGCGCTCCCCGATGCCGAAGCCAGAAAAATTTCAGATCCCGATAAAATAATTTTCGTTCCTGGATGGAACGTTCCTATCCATTCTTCTCCATTAAGTAATGGAATCATAGAGAAAAAGGGAGAAAAAATCGGGAACGATTGGGTTCGCTATTTTTCATTAAAAACCAATGGTCCGGATGAATTCGGACCACATCATGTTTCATTTATTTTCGATATTCCCACTTCCGGAAAATATCGGGTAAGCCTCAAGGCATTAACCGGACCAGATCAGGGTATTATCCAGATGTTTCAGCATGACAGCCCATTGGGAGATCCTGTCGACCTATATTCAAATGAACCAAAAATCAGCAAACTTTTACCCTTGGGAATGGTTGATATGACCCAAGGCAACAATGTCGTCTACTTCAAACTTATCGGCCAAAACAATAACTCAAAAGGCCTCAATATGAAGCTAATCGAGATAATTTTCGAATTGTCAAATTAGCAAATTATCAAATTTTCGAATTATCGAATTATCCTCTGTACCTCTTCTCAGCTTCTGCCCAGTTAACCACACTCCAGAATGCATTAATATAATCAGGTCTGCGGTTCTGGTAGTTAAGGTAATAAGCATGTTCCCATACATCCAATGCAAGAATCGGTGTACCTTTTACATCAGCAATATCCATTAATGGATTATCCTGATTCGGCGTTGAGGTAACCACAAGTTTCCCCTCAGATTTCAAAAGCCATGCCCACCCTGAACCAAAACGAGTAGTAGCAGCAATGGAGAATTTTTCCTTGAATACTTCAAAAGAACCAAATTCAACTTCAATGGCTTTCATAAGATCTCCCGAAGGTTTCCCTCCGCCATTTGGCGACATAAAACTCCAAAATAGGTTATGATTATAGAATCCTCCGCCATTGTTACGCACACCCACCGGGTATTTCGACACTTCAGCCAGGATCTGTTCAATACTTAAAGCTTCCTTATCAGTTCCTGCAATTAAATTATTCAGATTATTGACATAAGCCGCATGGTGCTTCGTATGATGAATCTCCATTGTACGCGTATCAATATAGGGCTCCAGTGCATCATAAGAATACGGCAATTCAGGCAATTTAAATGACATGATAAAATCTCCTTTTATTTGTTATTCAGAATTATTCTAAATAACAAGCAGACCTATCAATTTGTTTAATCAACTACTAAACAATATACTAATAAGACGGGAGGAGACACGGCTCCTCCCCTACAACGGTCTTCTGTCTTCCGTCTTCTGTCTTCCCTCTTCCGTCTTCTGTCTTCCGTCTTCCGTCTTCCGTCTTCCGTCTTCTGTCTTCCCTCTTCTGCCTCCTGCCTTCAATGACTCATAATGCCTGCTCAGAAAATCATAAACAATCAGCTCCTGCATCCGGTGCCTGGTGCGGAAAGCACGGTTCATGCTCATATGAATAAGGTCGGGCAGCAGTTTGGATTCAATTAATAACTCATGCGTCCCAAAGGATTCCTGAATCGGTTTAATGATGATACCGGCTTCGGCGGATCGCCTGGACAAGGATTCTTTAAGAATTTTTTCATAATTTCTCAGGAGTTGGTCCACTTCATCCGAAAGCTTCCTGTACTTTTCATCCAACTGGCCCTTCATCGACCTGTTTAACTTAAGAAAGGAACTGGAAGATTCCTTTAACATGTTAATTACCTGAATTTTATTGCCCAGAGAGGATTTGAAATCATCCAATAAAATATCGACAGATAGAACAGCACTTTTCCAGACATCCGGATCACCCTCCTCGGACAAACGCTTAATCTCCCACAGCCAAAACAATGAATCGATCTCAAACCATTTCTCAATGATTAATATTCTATCAATTCCATATCTTTCATATTCCGGCTCATAGGTTCCAACCTCAATCTTCCATATTAAATCTTCATCCAGAAATTCCCGGCAGGAACGATAAATGGTCTGAAGTAGAATACCGGCATGAATTCCATCTGTCAATCGAAACCTCAAACGTAAATGATAATCCGGATCGAGATAATGGATAAAATGAAATTGCTGCACAAAGCCTTCCCTTTGCCAATCTTCAAGATGGCTCAGAAATGGGTTGATCAGCCATTCCTCCAATGCTTGCGCCCCTCCGTAAATCCGTAAATAGAGCCATTCACTTCCAGGAGGGAATTTCTGCCTTGGAGTACTCATGATTTGTGGTAACAAAAAATAAACTGGTTGGCATGTGATCCTTCCTGGCTCGCTACTGGAGTACCCTTGCTAAGAAAGAACGGGCGCAGTCTTACAAAAGTAAGGTTCCTTACAGTATCCCAGAAAGCGAAGATCAGGTTCGGTTTGGTCCAGTTTAAATAGAGCTCCTGATCCGAAGCCATCCATAGCATCTCCTCCGGCATGTTTCGCCCATTCTTCCATAAGGATAATTCGGAAATATCAATATCATTTACTTCAGGATGTATCCATTTGCCGATTTCATCGCAACGCACAATCCAGACTGGAGGCGTTAAAATAAGGCTTTTAAATCGGATACCGGGGATAAAAGGAGCACCATCGAATGCATCTCCCCAATCAGGCGTGAATTGCAACTCAGGCTCCTGAATACTGATTCTATGAAGAAATTTATATACTGCCAGATGCCCCATTTGATGATTATAGGCATTGGTCATGCAAGGCTTGACTTTCTTACCTGAAGTGTTGGAAGTTAGAACAATCCGTTGATTTTCAACAGACAGCAGCAGATCAGTCACAGGCAACTGAAAGTCCATTGCTTTGGTGGAACGGGCAAGATAAGGTATCTCATAATCCATAAATGAAGGCCGTTGGAGAATATTACCGGTACGGTCTTCCGGCAAGTGAACGACTTCGGCAAAAACGGACTCCGGATCAGCAGACCTCTCATCGCTGATCAATTGATTGATCCACTTACAGGTTGAATCATCATCAGCAAAGCCGAACCGACCTAAAAGGAAGGCTGGATTGCCACTGGAGCCATGGATCAGATGAATGCCAGGCTCTCCCTGAATATCAGAGTTGAAAAGTTCCACCATCGCAGTCATTTGTGCAGGCCACTTGCCTTCGTGCAATCCGATAGACTGAAAGTCAGAGAATTCTAGTGTAAGATACTGTTTCTGGTCGCGGATTAACTCATATGACCTTCCGGCGAGCCAGAGGTTACCAGGATTACCTCCCCGAGGTAAAGAGGGATTCGGCAGACCCCATCCAAGATCGTCGATCCAAGGAGCCGGATCTGTCCAATATCCATCAGTTGAACCATTGAGCCCAATACCGGTCTCTGGATCCAATACCTTAAGTAACAATACTTTTCGATCGCCATACCGTTTAACAAAAGCTTCACGAAATCCTTTTAAAATATCGGATTGCCTTGTTGAGGACAGGGATTTCAGTATCCGCAGCCCCAATAACACCTCTCCGGTAACCCTCGAATCCACTGTCATTGGCGTACAGGCAAGTTTCATATCAACTTGTATCAGATGATTGCGATTCAGGTTGACTGGAATTCTATTGATGATTGAATCCAGTGGTGCCAAATGGGCCCAAATTGAGCCAGGCCTGTCCATAAGTTCAAAAAGCGCCTTCATCCTGATCAATTCCTTAACAACCTCAACCTTATCCGAATACTCTTTGATAATCGTTTCCATACTTTCAAAATATTCGGTTCCACATACTACCGGCTCAAGACTGGACACCAAAACCTGAGAGGAGACCATCGATTCTACGAAAGCCCAAACTTCGTTTTGATCTCTGCCGCCAGCCGCCAGGAAACTCCGGACTTCACTAAGTTTCCTTCCGTTCAGGCAGAATTCCAGCACTTTGCCGATTACTCCATTATCATTAACAGTGACAATGTCATATATCTTTTTGAGGTTACCCGCGGGAAACTTCACCTCTACATAATGCCAGCCCGATCCCACCAGATATAAGGAGGTATTACCGGAAAACAGCAATTCTTCCCTGATAATAGGATCATTTTCAAGAAGCCGCGCAACGCCCATCAGATACTCCATATCCGGACGGGCATGTAGCTGATGATCCGTACCCGAACCCAAGCTGATGTTAGTCGATGTCCCCAAGGTACCGTTTGAAAAACCGGCAAAGGTTCCGAATGGTGTACATCTCGATGAGAACCGGCAGATATATCGCAGCATCGAGCAGATCAAAGCGGTATCCGGAGGAGTGGTACAGTTTTCATCAAATTCATGATCAAGGCGCTGAAAAAAATCAAAACTTCCAAGAGAGATACCTTCCCTGATCAGTGGATTTTTCCATAATTCTTTCAGCCATTGGAAAAGATGTCCGGATGATTCAGGAATGGATGATAACAATTCAACAGGGAAAAGTGGTGCCCGGAGCATAAAATGATCATATGGATCATAGTTGACGCGTTTCCC
>CAILAQ010000120.1 GCA_903832165.1 uncultured Bacteroidota bacterium
AAATAAATAAATATGTTATCCATATTGGTTCATAAAACGGTACATATATTGGTAAACGGGCTGGTGCAGGGAGTCGGATTCCGCCCGTTCATTTACAGGATTGCCATCAGGCATGAACTTACGGGATGGGTGCAGAACACCAATGAAAATGTTAAGATCCTGGTCACGGGTACCTCTGAGAATATCAATCAGTTTTTGATATCGTTAAAAGAGGAAGTTCCACCGGCAGCCATGATTGAGGAGATGATCGCCAAGGAAGTGGAACCGGCTTTCTTCCCGGAATTCAGTATTCTGGGCAGCCATAACCTATCTGATGAAATCACCGAGATCAGCCCGGATATAGCCGTTTGCGATGACTGTCTGGAGGATATGGGCAAACCGGGATTCCGGCTGGATTATGCATTCGTGAATTGCACCAATTGCGGTCCGCGGTTTACGATAATAAGCGATCTTCCTTACGACAGGTCACAAACCACCATGAGCTCTTTTGAGATGTGCCCCGATTGCCGGAGGGAATATGAAACCGTTACTGACCGGAGATTTCATGCCCAGCCCACTGCCTGCAATCTCTGTGGGCCGCACTATCAGCTGTATGTCCGCGACCTCCTTATTAGTGATCAGATCGATACTATAACCACCTGCATTTCGGATAAAATTGATGAAGGTGGAATCGTGCTGATGAAAGGACTTGGCGGAATGCATCTTGCCTGTGATGCTTTTAATGAAGCCAGCGTGGCTCGTATGCGGGAACTGAAAGACCGTGAAGGAAAACCCTTTGCCGTACTTTTCCGCGACATTGAAACTCTTGAGGAATATGCTGAACTGAGTGAAATTGAAAAGCAATCGCTGTTATCCTGGCGCCGCCCGATCGTTTTGCTGAATAAGAAGAAGAAAACCCCGTCACCTGAACTGGCACAAAACTTAAATGCCGGATTAAACCTGATCGGGGTCATGCTGCCCTATCTGCCAATACATCACCTGCTCTTCCGGAAATTAAAAACCCAGGCCATCGTATTAACCAGCGGAAATTTCAGCAGCGAGCCGATATTAATAGAGAATCAGGTTGCACTCAAGGATTTCTCTCCACTGGTGGATGCCATTGTTCTTCATAATCGCGATATCTTCAATCGGACGGATGATTCAGTGGTGAGAGTGATCGGGGAAAAAGAAAGGGTATTCCGCCGTTCACGCGGATACGCTCCCGCTCCCGTGAGAACCGCATTAAACACGGAAGGGATCGTGGCTTTCGGGGCCGAACTCACGAACTGCTTCTGCTCCGGGAAAGGTCACAAAGCCTTCCTGAGCCAGCACATTGGTGATCTGCAGAACATTGAAACTGCATTATTCTACGAAAGCACCATTGCCCGCCTGCTCAAACTTTTCAGGATAAGGCCATCCCTGCTTGCAGTGGATATGCATCCTTCGTATGTTTCCACCAGAACCGGCAGTGAATCCGGCGATTTTCCGCTGGTCAGAGTACAGCATCATCATGCCCACATTGCGTCTTGCATGGCCGAAAACAGACTTGATGAGAAGGTGATCGGAATAGCGCTTGACGGCACAGGATACGGACCCGACGGAAACATCTGGGGTTCAGAATTCCTGATTTGCGATCTCAACGAATTTACCCGGGAGCTGCATTTTGAATATATTCCGCTGCCCGGAGGCGATCTGGCCGTTGAAGAGCCCTGGAGAATGGCAATTTCCTATCTGTATAAAGTATTCGGAAGGGAATTTACAGAGATAGATATTCCGGCTATTAAGAGGATGGATTCAGAAAAGACCGGCCTGATCATTCAGATGATTGAAAAGAAGATAAACTGCCCGCTGACCTCAGGAGCCGGACGGCTGTTTGATTGCGTAGCATCACTGCTGGACCTCGTTCAGGTGGCATCGTTCCAGGCCGAGGGGCCCATGCGGCTCGAATCGCTGGTTATAGAGAATTGCCAGGAAAGCTATGAGTTTACTATAGAAACAGCCTTAAATTTCGATCTGATGATTCGCGGAATTATTGAAGATTTGAAACAAAATTTGGAAAATACCATAATCGCCACTAAATTTCACAATACAATTATTCAGGCAGCCTGGTGTGCTGCGGAAATTTTACGCAAAAAACAAGGAATCAGCAAAGTGGTCCTGTCAGGCGGAGTATTCCAGAACAAATACCTGTTGGAAGGGGTGATCAATTTATTGGAGAAAAATAAGTTCGAAGTTTTTTCACATGCGGCAATCCCGGCCAACGATGGGGGTATTGCATTGGGGCAGTTGGCTGTCGCATCAAAAAGGAGGGAATTAAAATGTGTTTAGCTATTCCGGCAAAAGTAATTTCAGTGAACGGGCTCAGTGCGCTGGTGACCATCGAGGATGTCGAGTACTCAGCAAGCCTTATGCTACTGGATAATGTAGGTCCGGGCGATTTTATCATGCTGCATGCCGGCTTTGCCATCGAGAAAGTGGATCCGGAGGAAGCTGAGGAAACCTTGCGCCTCCTGAATGAAATGGACAGAAACAAGCCTGAATGAAATCATGAAATACATCGAAGAATACCGCAAGAGGGATCTGATCCTTTCCGTCGCCGAGAAGCTAAAGAAGGTTTCTCGCAAGGAAATCGTCCTGATGGAAGTTTGCGGCGGACATACGATGGCCATTCACCGGTTTGGCCTGACCTCGCTTCTTCCTGCGAATATAAAGCTGATATCCGGGCCCGGCTGCCCGGTGTGTGTTTCCAGTCAGCATTATATTGATCAGGCGATGGCATACAGCCGGGTTGAGGGAATGATTATCACCACCTACGGCGACCTGATCCGCGTTCCGGGATCGACGACCTCTCTGGAAAAAGAAAGGGCAAATGGCAGTGATGTCCGCATCATCTATTCGGTACTGGATGCACTGGAAATAGCCAAAAAAAATCCAGCAAAGAATGTCATCTTCCTGGGAATAGGATTCGAAACCACGGCTCCGGCAACTGCTGCCGCCATTCTGCAGGCAGAAAAGGAAAGTATTGGTAATTTTTTTGTACTCAGCGCCCACAAGATCATGCCTCCGGTAATGAAGGCACTGGTTTCCGAAGGGGTAAAAATTGATGGATTTATCGCACCCGGACATGTGAGCGCCATCACCGGCACTGCCATATACAATGATCTTGCTGATGTTTGCCGGCTCGGGGTGGTTGTATCGGGCTTCGAACCCGCCGACATGATGCAGGCAATATTAATGCTGGCCATGCAAATAGAAGGTGGGGCCCCGAAAGTAGAAATTCAGTATCAGCGGGTGGTACATCGTGAAGGCAATAAAATTGCTCAGAAAATCCTCACCGATGTTTTTGAGCTGCGCGATGATCAGTGGCGCGGTCTTGGAGTGATACCGGCCAGCGGGCTGAAAATCCGGGAACATTTTTCCACTTTCGATGCCGAAAAGAATTTTGATATTGAAGTGCCAGCATCTTCGGAACCCAAAGGATGCATTTGCGGAAAAATTCTTCGCGGACTGAAAACACCGCTGGATTGCGGACTTTTTGCCAAACAGTGCACCCCCGGCGATCCCGTGGGAGCCTGCATGGTTTCAGGCGAAGGAACCTGCGCAACCTATTATAAATACAGGACGTAATGCCAAACTTTGACAAGATATTACTCGGCCATGGCAGTGGCGGTCGTTTGATGCATGATCTGATCACAGATATATTCATTAAACATTTCGGAAACAAAATCCTGAGCGAGGAAACCGATTCGGCTATCCTGCCTGTTGGCTCATCGCACATGGCTTTTACCACAGATTCTTTTGTGATCGATCCCCTCTTCTTTCCCGGAGGAAACATCGGCAAACTGGCCGTCTGCGGAACGGTTAATGATCTCGCCGTTTCCGGTGCCATACCCCTCTATCTCAGTGTATCCTTTATCATTGAGGAGGGGTTGTTGATCAGCGATCTTGAAAAAATCGTTGAATCACTGACCGCTGAAGCAAAAAATGCCGGGGTTCTGATTGTTACCGGTGATACGAAGGTGGTTAACCGGGGGAAATGCGATAAGCTGTTCATCAATACCACAGGATTAGGTTCAGTGAGGGAGGAGGATCGATTCATTTCACAGGCAAGAGACATCAGGCCGGGCGATGTGATTATTGTCAACGGCACCATCGGCGACCACGGAATGGCTATCCTTAATGCACGGGAATCCTTTAACTTCAAAACAACGGTTGAATCCGACTGTGCTTCGCTGAATCATTTGATCAGGAGCGTGATCGAAAAGTCGGCAGTAAAATTCATGCGCGATCCCACCAGGGGCGGCGTAGCCACGGTACTCAATGAGCTGGCCGGAAAAATCGGGATGGGCATTGAGATCGATGAAACCGCAGTTCCCGTAAACCGGGGAGTTCAGGCCATGTGCGAGATACTGGGATTCGATCCTCTTCATGTTGCCAACGAAGGAAAAGTGGTTATCGTGGCCGCCGAAGAAAAGGGGCAGGAAATTCTTGAGATCCTTAGAAGAGATCCACTGGGTGCCAGAAGCGCCATCATCGGGCAGATAACCGGAGATCATGCCGGCAAGGTGGTTTTGAAAAACGAAACAGGTGGCCGGAGAATCATCGACTCCCTTTCGGGCGATCAGTTACCAAGGATTTGTTAATCTGGTTATTATGCATGAATTTTCCCTGGCACTCGAAGTCATTGACCTGGCAAGGCGCGAAGCAGAAAAAAACCAGGCTGAAAACATTCTGGAAATCTCCATCGAGGTGGGGGATCTGAGTGGCGTTGAAGCGGATGCTTTTGAGTCGGCACTGGAATTGGTGGTTAAAGATTCAGTACTGCACAAAGCAGCAATCGTTATCTCCAGAGTCGCGGGCAAAGGAATATGCAATGCCTGTGATCTGGAATTTGATATGCATCACCGGCTCGCCACGTGTCCTCAATGCCGGAGTTTTCCTTCCATTATCAGTGGCGGTGAGGAATTCAGGGTGGTATCCCTTGTGGTTGAATAAAAAATCGGTTACTTGTTATCAGCTAATCATTAATATCAAGCTTATGTGCGACACATGCGGATGCAGCGAAACGGATGAATCTCATGACCATCATCACCATCCAAAAAAATTGATCAATCTTAATGTCAGTATTTTATCCGAGAACGACCGCCTGGCTGCCATTAACCGCAGATCTTTTGAGGAGCACAACATATTAAGCCTCAACTTGGTAAGCTCACCCGGATCAGGAAAAACAACGATTCTGGAAAAAACCATTCAGGCACTGATCCCATCGAGAAAGATTTTTGTTATTGAAGGAGACCAGCAGACTTTGCTTGATGCTGACCGTATAGAAAAGGCAGGTGCTCCGGCCGTTCAGATCAACACAGGATCGGGTTGCCATCTGGATGCAAAGATGGTTGGCAAAGCCATGAAAACGCTCGAAGCTGAAACCGGTTCGATATTATTCATCGAAAATGTGGGCAACCTGGTTTGCCCGGCCATGTTCGATCTTGGCGAATTCAAGCGGGTTGTGGTGATCAGCGTAACTGAAGGCGAAGATAAGCCACTGAAATATCCGTATATGTTCAAGTCATCGCATCTCTGCCTGATAAACAAATCGGATTTGCTTCCCTATGTGGATTTCAGCGTTAAAAAAGCCATTGATTATGCCCGCTCGATAAATCCCGGACTGGAATTTATCGTTCTGTCGGCC
>CAILAQ010000121.1 GCA_903832165.1 uncultured Bacteroidota bacterium
AACAACCTTACTTGCGGTCAGATTTGAGGACCCCGACATTTCCCTTCCGTCCCTGAAACAGGCAGCGGTAATCGTTGTTGTTGCAGTGACTTTTACCGGGGCTGAATAAAGTGTGGAGGTAATGACAGGCTGAGTGCCGTCGAGGGTATATCTGATTTCAGATAAAGATTCGTTCTTAATGATAGAGATTTCTGTTTCACTAATAAAAATCGAAGCAGTGGCTTTTATCACAGGCGCATCGTAAATGGCAGGGTCACCCTCGATATCCAGAACGAGAACGGAATTTATCATATCCGGAGCCTGTGCAGGAACCTGGATGGTAACTCCACCGGCTTCAGCGGTGATCGGGAGTTCCTCCTGATTGGCATCAGCAAGCATGAATGCCCTGATAGTTTTATTCCCCAGGCCTGGAACCAAAAGTTTCTGATCAGCCGGCCAATCAAAAATATGCAGATATAATCTGGTGCTTCCGGTCATTTTTTTCTGGGTGCACCTTCCCCAGGATAAACTTTTAAATGGACTGGCCTGGGTGCTGTAAATTGCTTCTCCGTTTGTTTTCATCCAGTTTCCGATTTCCTTCAGGCGATCAATACTCTCCTGTGGGAAAACGCCATCCGATGTTGGTCCGATATTGAGAAGGTAATTGCCGCCTTTTGATGCGATATCGGCAAGCATGCGCAGTATTTCCGAAGTTGTCTTGAAGTTTTTGTCATTCTTATTGTATCCCCAGTGATCGTTCATAGTCATGCAAGATTCCCAGTCGGCCCCAGGTATCCCGGTGGCCGGTATTTCCTGCTCAGGAGTGCCGAAATCTCCAGAGAATTCACCCTCCCCGGACATACCTGCCATACCGGAACGGCCAACCGTAACGCGGTTATTAATGATAATTCCCGGTTGCAGGTTCCGGACGTAATTGTACAGGTCCTTTCCGTATTCACTGGTCCAGGTATTCTCCCATTCACCATCAAACCACAGTACCCCGATTTTCCCATAATTGGTGAGGAGTTCTTTTAACTGCGATTTCATGTACAAACGGTACCTATCGAAGTTGGCACCTTCGGTGCTTCTGGTTTTTTCCCAGCCTCTCCTTGGCAGATAATTGTCGTTGTGCCAATCCATTACCGAATGGTAGAAACAGAAGGTCATTCCCTGTTTCTCACAAGCTTTCGACAGTTCTTTCATCACATCTCTCTTAAATGGAGTCGACATGATATCGAAGTCGGTTTGTTTTGAATCAAACATCCCGAAACCATCATGATGCTTGGATGTTATCACGATATATTTCATCCCTGCATCCTTTGCCATTTTTACCCAATCATCGGCGTTGAATTTTACAGGATTAAACTGACTGACGAATTTATTATACTCGTCCAGCGGAATCTGGGCAGATTCCCTGATCCATTCTGCGTGATTTGTTTGTCCCTTCCATTCGCCGGCCGGCACTGCATAAAGGCCCCAGTGAATAAACATACCGAACCGGGCCTCTCTCCACCATTCCATCCGGGCATCTTTATCAGTCTTTGTTTCAGTAAGGTAATCGATATTTTTTTGCTTGCAGCTCGCAAATAAAAGCATTAATAACAGGGCTGGTAAGATTCTGAATTTCATAACAGAGTGTTTAATTATCTTTATCCAAAATTAGCCATTTATTTGTTGTATGACTCATAAACCCAATTCCTCCTTTTATTCGAAGGATTTTATTTTTCTGACCCTCTCCGTTTTTCTCATTTCCACGGCTTTCTATTTCCTGATGCCAACTCTGCCTGTGTATCTTCAGGAAGTACTTCATGCCGGGAAACATGAAGTTGGGCTGATCATTGGTATGTATACACTCGCTGCATTGCTTGTCAGGCCTATATCCGGTTATGCGCTGGATACATTTGGCCGCAAGTGGATCTTTCTTATCGGAATGATATTGTTCTCGCTTTTGTTCCTGGTCTATCCCATTGCAGCGTCGCTCATACCTTTGCTTATATTGCGTTTTCTGCATGGGTTAAACTGGGGGGCCTCCACTACCGCAGGTTTTACGCTTGTTGTGGATCTTGTTCCGGCGGAGAAAAGAGGCCGGGGAATCGGTTATTTTGGCCTGTCCTTTACATTTGCCATGTCTATCGGACCTGTAATCGGTCTTAAAGTGATGGGCCACGGTCATTTTGTTGCTCTTTTTCTAGTGGCCGGTGCCGTTTCGATATTGGGAATCCTAATGGCAATGCTGATTAAATACCCGATTTTCAAACGGCCCGAAAAACCTGTTTTTAGCTGGAAAGCACTCATATCAAAGCCAGCGCTTCCGGTGTCTGTTAATATCATGATAGTTGCTGCTTCGTATGGTGGAGTTATGACGTTTATAACCCTATATGCCAAAGAAATCAATCTGAATGACTATACCGGCTGGTATTTCACGATCATGGCTGTTGGTACTGCGCTGACCCGAATTTTTTCCGGAAAGCTTTTTGACCGTTATGGACCGACACTTATATCAGTTTTAAGCATCATCTCTGTTTCCGGCGGACTTCTCTTACTTTCGCATGCACCCGTGCTTGAATCTTTCCTTGCCTCAGGGTTTTTGATCGGGTTAGGATTCGGTGTGCTTTTTCCTACCCTCCAGACAATGGCCAATAATGTGGCATCACACGGGCATCGAGGGGCTGCAAATTCAACTTTTCTTACCGGACTGGATCTGGGGATTGGTACGGGATCAGTATTGACAGGGTTGCTTTCGCAGGCACTTGGACTGGCCTGGACCTATAACGCAGCCGCAATCCTGGCTTTTGGAGGTCTTTTGTTTTTCCTGATTGTCAGTTTGCCTCATTACCAGAAATTTCGCATGGATTAATAATGGCGTCTGTGAAATAGACAGTCGGGTGTCGGGTATCAGGTGCCGTAAATGGGTGCAGTTCGGCATTAATCAAAAATTCTGATTTCTGAATTAATTACCTAATTTTAGATAATTGTAATTTGTACACTAATAATCTTTTGTCATGAAACAACTCTCTACCTTTTTGTGCTTATTCCTGATTTCCTTTGGGGTAAATGCACAGGAAAACAATAAACTGATTATTGATGCCAAATCGGGCGGAGTGGTAATCAACAAAAATATTTACGGCCATTTTGCTGAGCACCTTGGCCGTTGTATTTATGATGGAATATGGGTAGGCAAGGATTCCAAAATTCCAAACATAAATGGTTACCGCACTGATATTCTGAATGCACTCAAGGAAATGAAGATCCCTGTTTTGCGCTGGCCAGGCGGTTGTTTTGCCGATACCTATCATTGGATGGATGGCATCGGTCCGGAGAACAAGCGCGCGAAAATGATGAATTATCATTGGGGTGGAGTGGTGGAGAATAACACTTTCGGGACACATGAGTTTTTGAATCTTTGTGAAATGCTTGGTTGTGAGCCTTATATATCGGCTAACGTCGGAAGTGGTTCCGTGGTTGAAATGACTCAATGGATTGAATACATGAACTCAGACAAGGATGTGCCGATGGCTAACCTGCGCAGGCAGAACGGCCGGGAGAAACCCTGGAATGTTAAGTTTCTTGGCGTAGGCAATGAAAGCTGGGGTTGCGGCGGAAATATGACTCCTGACTACTATGTTAATCTGTTAAGGAATTATTCTGAGATGGCTGGTATTTATGGCCAGTGGAAATTGCAGCAGATAGGCTGTGGCGCCAACGGTGCCGATTACAACTGGACAGATGTTGTAATGAAGCAGCGGCCGGGAGGAATGAGCGGATTATCATTGCACTACTATACCATAGCCGGGACGGGCTGGGGTGATAAATCCCCGGCTACCGGATTTGAAAAGAAGCAGTATTTCTCTGGCCTGGAAAAAGCATTAAAAATCAATGAGCTGGTTGAAAAACACAGCGCCATCATGGATAAATATGATCCGAAAAAGCAAGTAGGATTAATGGTTGATGAGTGGGGTATCTGGACAGATGTTGAAAAAGGAACGGAAGAGGGCTTCCTTTTTCAGCAGAATTCTATCCGGGATGCTTTGATTGCCTCCGTTACCCTGAATGTGTTCAATAATCATGCCGATCGGGTAAGGATGGCCAATATTGCACAGACAATCAACGTATTACAGTCAGTGATCCTGACCGAGGGCGATAAGATGGTACTGACACCTACCTATTACGTGTTTAAGATGTACAGCGTTCATCAGGATGCTAAACTGCTGGAAAGTAAAATGATATCAGAAGAATACGAAATGGAGGGAAAAAAGATCCCGGCGCTCAGCAGCTCAGTCTCTCAGGATATAAATGGTAATATTCACCTGACGATTTCCAATTTGAATCCGGATAAAGAGGCTGTTTTGTCAGTTGAGCTGGTTGGAAAGTCTTTTGATAAGGTTAAATCAGCATCGGTTCTTACGGCACCGGAATACAATTCCTTCAACTCCTTTGATAAGCCTGATGTGGTGAAGCCGGTCGATTTTAAAAACTTTAAGAAGACCAGCGCATCAACTTTGCAGGTGACTGTTCCTTCGAAGGCGGTGGTGGTAATTGAGATGCTCTGAGTTGTACCCACCCCTGGCCCCTCCCTGAAACCAGGGAGGGGAACGTTTCTCCTGCCGGGTTGCGTTGAAAGGAAGACATGAAGCTGACTCCCTACCTGATTTCAGCGAGGGTTGGGATCGGTACGATTTGCGATCTTTCTTTCGTCTATCGATCTTCTTCTTCTATCGATCTTTTTCGTCGTCCCCCGTAATCCTATACCCGATTGCCCTCCGGGGCTCGCTTTTTTTGTCGAGCAGTTGCCGGATGGCAGCAAAAACCGACTGGAATTGCTCGTCATATCGACTCTCTAATGAATCTATCCGCCTGTTTAAATCAGCACTTTCAGTCATCATCTTTCTAATCTGAACGAATGTTCGCATGATGGCGATATTCACTTCAATGGCTTTCTGAGATTTTAAAACTGATGACAGCATTGCAACACCTTGCTCCGTAAAAGCAAAGGGTGGGGATGGAGCGTATTTGTTAGCACCGAGGTTATCACAATTTGTGATAAGCTTCCGCCACTCTAAATCGGTCAGGATTATAAGGAAGTCATCCGGGAATCTTTCAAAATTTCTCCTGACCTGTTGCTTAAGTGCCCTTGTTTCAATTTCATATAATCCGGAAAGATGAA
Organism: uncultured Bacteroidota bacterium; assembly: GCA_903832165.1. Classification (GTDB taxonomy): domain Bacteria; phylum Bacteroidota; class Bacteroidia; order Bacteroidales; family UBA12481; genus UBA12481. The sequence goes on from CAILAQ010000121.1 coordinate 5,144, forward strand.
AATCAAGCATGACCTTTTCTCCACGAACAAGGAAAATCATAGCTGTTAAATGATCTGGATAGACTTTTGTTGGTTGTTCCACGATTTTCCTGTCAATCGTCACCTGTCACCTGTCACATCTTCTCCGTTCTTTCGATATCTTTGGAGGAATTCTAACAATTACATCAAATGAAAAATATCAATGCCCGATTCATAATCGTTTTGCTTGGAATAGCAGTAATGAGCAGCAGCTTTACTCTTAAGAAATCTAACGAGAATTATAAAACCGGAACCAAAATGACACAAACAACAGTGGACGATACCAAAATGGTGATCATCGCCAAAGTCTCCGTCAGGCCAGAAAAGGCTAAAGATTTTATCGCAGTTGCCAAGGAGATTATAGCCAAGTCGAACAAGGAGCCGGGATGCCTTTCCTATCAGCTTTATCAGGATCCTTACGATGCTTCGAAGTTCGTTTTTGTCGAGGAGTACAAAAACCAGGCTGCCGTAGACTCACATTTTGCCACCGAACATTTTAAGGCCTTCGGCCCCAAAATCGGCGATATGGTATCAGCCCCTGCCAACATCAAGGTGATCAGCGTAGCGAAAGAAGAGACGAAATAATTTCTTTCGTGTTTCGTGTTTCGATCTTCTTCTTCGTCTACCGATCTTTTTCTTCGATTTTCGGGGGTAACAACTTATACATCACCGGCGTAACCAATCGCGCTA
>CAILAQ010000122.1 GCA_903832165.1 uncultured Bacteroidota bacterium
CCCTTAATAACAAGACTCCCTCCGATAGCCATCACACTGACCACTACCAGTGAGCCCAGAAATTCCGACAAGGGGGAGGCCAGATCGCGATGCCGCGTGATTGAATTCATCAATCTTGTAAAAACCTGGTTTTCCTTCTGAAAATTCTTTTTGCTGTGATTTTGTGCGTTAAAAGCCTTGATGATCCTCAATCCGGAAAGAGTTTCTTCAACTAGCGACATCAGCAGGCCCATCTGACTCTGGCTCTTGAAGGATGTTTTCCTGAGTTTTCTGCCCACGAGACCGATAAGAAAAGAGGCAAAAGGAAGTATAATCAGTACGATCAGGGTGAGCGAAGGACTCATCATGACCATGCCCACAAGGAAGATCATGATATTCAACGGGTCTCTGAAGAATTTTTCAAGCGACGACATGACAGACCACTCTATCTCCTGAACATCCTGCGTAATTCGCGACATGATATCTCCCTTCTTTTCTCTGGAATAGTAAGATAGAGGAAGGTCGACAATTTTTGAATAGATCTTGTTGCGGATATCCCTGACTACCCCGTTACGAATAGGAGCCATGAAGAAATTTGCAAAATAGATGTTGGCGGTTTTTAAAAAGAACAGTCCGATCGCGATAAAACATACGAGAATTAGTGCACTGTGCTGTCCTTGCTTCTCAATAAGATGACTTAAGAAGTAGTTAAAATTCTCTGTTATGGACTCTTTTGAAAATTCCAGAGCAACCGGGGCTGTTACCACGGGAGTTTCAGTGAATAGTACCCGAAGAAACGGGCCGATCAATATCAGGCTTAAAAGTGAAAATATTACACCCGCTACGTTAAACAGGATGTTAAGAACAACAAAGCCCCGGTATGGATATAGATATTGTCTGATTATCTTGAAAAAAGTCTTCATTCCTGTATTGTCGGTTTCTGTAAAACGTATCGTCAGGCTTTTATTGCCTCAGATTCTTAGCTCCCAGATAATTCCAGGGTGAAATGGCCTTTAGTTCAGTTTTAACGTCCGAAGTAACTTCTAAAGTATCAATGAACAGATGGATCTGGTCCTTGGTAATATGAACATTGCTGCGAGTTAATTCCTTTAATGCCTCATAAGGATTCGGATAGTTTTCGCGCCGCAGGATGGTTTGAATTGCCTCAGAGATTACCGCCCAGTTGTCATCCAGATCTTTATTTATTGCCTCCTCATTCAGGAGGAGCTTATCCAGTCCTTTTTGCAGGGATTTCATTGCAATCATGCCATGAGCAAGTGGAACGCCAATATTTCGCAGGACAGTGGAGTCGGTGAGGTCTCTCTGAAGCCTCGATATCGGCAGCTTTTGGCTGAGGTGGTCGAAAATTGCATTGGCGATTCCGAAATTTCCTTCAGCATTTTCAAAATCGATCGGATTTACTTTATGAGGCATCGTCGATGAGCCGACTTCACCTTTCCGGATCTTTTGCTTAAAGTAGCCCATCGAAATATAGGTCCATATATCTCTTGATAAATCAATCATTATCACCTGTATACGCCTTATGCAGTCGAAAATGGCTGCCAGGTTATCATAGTGTTCAATCTGTGTCGTAACCTGCGATCTTTCCAGCTGGAGAACATTATTTACCAGGTTGTTGCCAAATTCCACCCAGTTTATTTCGGGATAGGCTACAACATGTGCATTGAAATTTCCGGTTGCCCCTCCAAATTTTGCGGGATACGGTAAGCTCTGAAGGATTTTGGTTTGCTTTTCAAGACGCTCAACGAATACCAGGAATTCCTTTCCCAAACGGGTGGGGGAGGCAGGCTGACCATGTGTACGGGCCAGCATGGGTATGTCCTGCCAATCTTCCGACATCGATATCAGTCTGCCGGTGAGTTTTAGTAATGCCGGGAGATAAACCTGCTCCATGGCCTCCTTGAATGAGAGGGGAACTGCAGTGTTGTTGATATCCTGGGAGGTCAGCCCGAAATGGATAAACTCCTTGAAATGATCCAGGTTCAGTTGGTCGAATTGTTCTTTCAGATAGTATTCGACAGCTTTAACGTCATGATTGGTAATGCTTTCGATCTCTTTAATTCTCATCCCTCCATCGGGCGCAAAATTCAGGTATATTCCCCGGAGAGTTGCGAATTGTCCCTTAGGAAAGTTAACTAATTGAGGCAAAGGTAATTCGCACAATAGAATAAAGTATTCTATTTCAATTTGCAGCCGATATTTTATAAGAGCCCACTCTGAAAAAAAGGGCGCAAGATCTTGTGTTTTATTTCGATACCTGCCGTCTACAGGCGAGATTGCTGTTAGTTCCGTGAGATTCATAATCTTCAAAATTTGTGTCCAAAGTTACTAAAAACCGTTGGTATCAGGAATAGAGCGGTATTCTCTATCTTTGGCATCTCCATCATAATCCCGAAATGAAAATTTCCATTGTCAGCTACCTTAATTCCGTTCCTCTCGCCTACGGTATACAACACTCTGATGCGCTTAAACATTTTACTTTAACCCTTGATATTCCGGCTGTTGGGGCTGCCAAACTGGATTCAGGGGAGGCGGATATAGCCTTGGTTCCGATAGGTGCTTTTTCAAAACCCGGACAGGTAGGCTGGGTAAGTAATTATTGTATCGGAGTGGAGGGACCGGTTCGCACAGTTTGTCTTTTCTCCGAGGTTCCGCTCGAAAATATCCGTAAAGTTTATCTGGATCCTCACTCCAGAACGAGTGTGCAGCTGATCAGGATTCTTGCCAGGGACCACTGGCGGACGAACTGGGAGTTTGTTCCTGCAGGTGAGGGTTTTGAATACACAGCAATCCAGGGGGATTGCGCCGGAGTCTGTATTGGCGATAAGGTTTTTGGAATCGAAAACCGATATCGGTATAAATATGATCTGGCTCAGGAATGGATCTCCTTTTCGGGGTTACCATTTGTTTTTGCAGCCTGGGCGGTGAAGAATCCGGTTAGTCCTGATATTATTCTTCAGCTTGATGCAGCTCAGCTGGAGGGTATAAAAGCAATCCCGGACATTGCCCGGGATTGGAGTTTGAAGATCGGTTTGCCGGAATTTGAAATCCGGAATTACCTTACCCGAAATATTTCCTATCAGTTCACGAAAGAAAAAAAAGCGGGCATGGAGAATTTTTTATCTCTTATTCAGAACCTGTCATAATAAACAGCGGCTTGAAGTCGAATGCATTATATTTCGGTCTCAAACGATCAGTGTTATAATGCTTTTCAATATCAACCAATTTCTTGGTCGACGTTACTACATCTAAAGGCGCATTGTCATAACGGCCGTTCTTGAGAATAACCAGGCGG
>CAILAQ010000123.1 GCA_903832165.1 uncultured Bacteroidota bacterium
CAATGCGGTAACGCTGCCGGTAATGACCTATTCACGAAACGTCTGGCCCAACCCAAACCTGTATCCATCCTATGTTAATGTTTTCGAAGGACGTAATTCCTACCGGATGCCCGCCTATCACCGCCTCGATCTGGGAATCAACTTTCACAAGGAGAAAAAATGGGGCACACGTACCTGGTCCTTTGGGGCTTACAATGCTTATAACCGGCTGAATCCGTTCTTTATGACCCAGCAAATCATGACCACCCAATCAGGATTTCAGATCATGCAGCTCAAGGAGTACAGTCTATTCCCGATTATTCCCTATTTCAGCTATCAATTCAAACTGCGGTAATGAAAACCATGAAAGCAAAGCTAATTTCCATTATCGCCCTGGTCCTGATTATGCTTGCCTGCGATAAAATCGTTTATATCAGAATCGATGAAGGCGACCAGAAAATAGTGCTTAACGGATTGATCAACCCGGATAGCACAGTAATTGTGCACGTTGCCCGCACGCGGCAAGTCCATGTTACCGGTCCTATCGATTCCATCGATCTTCTGCCGGATTCCATTCCAGTGGATGATATCAGCCTGTACGAAGATGATCAGTTAGTTGGCCATCTGACCTATCGGTGGAAACACTTTTACGAATTGCCCGGATTCAGGCCATCGGTGGGAAAAACCTACCGGATTGAGGCTTCATCGGGTGAAATGCACCCGGTTTCCGCAACCATATCTATTCCCGAAAATATCCCGATCGATTCGTTTGATACCACTCATATTATTCTGGAAAATGGCGGAAGAGCCATCCGGATATCCTTCCGGTTCACCGATCCTGCCGCTCAGGAAAACTATTATGCACTGCAGGTAACCGGACTTCAGCGTTATTATGACCATCAATATCAGAAGTTTCTGGATGATTCACTGTATGCCTATAACTTCTCAACCCGGTTCATGGCGCGAACGGATGGAGGCTTGTTTCAGAACTTTCTGGAGGTAAACAAGGAGTATTACCTGAATAATCTCTCTGCCCAGCCGATGGTTTTTACCGATGAGTTGTTCAATGGCAAAACACTGGATATTGAGCTCACCTATCCCGAAGATTATTACATGATGATGGATAAAAAGGTTTTGTTTCGGGTTGATCTGATGCAGGTTGACAAAAGCTATTATCAGTATGCCGTATCCGACACCAAATTCCGGGAGGTCAGGAACAATCCTTTCGCCGAGCCTGTTCAGGTTTTTACCAATGTGAAAAACGGATTCGGCCTGTTTTCAGCCTACAACGGATCGCATCAGGAGTTTTTAATGGACTGGGATAAATAAAATGAAAACCAACATTAACTTCTTTTAACCTCCTGGATATACCGTGAATTCAGAAGTAGGGCTATTTTCGTACAAAACTGTTTGTAATGAAATCTGCTCCATCTGTTTGTTCGTTTTTTTTATTGATTATGTTGATTTTTCCTGTAATGGCTATTGCCCAACCTTCCGCCTTAAATATACGGGATCGGGCATTGACCGTTTATGTTGATTGTCAGCGCTGTGACATTGATTTTATCCGTCGGGAGATTCCGTATATCAATTATGTCAGAGATCGGAGCGAGGCACAGGTTCACTTGTTAATCACCAAACAATCTACTGGTTCTGGAGGTATTGAGTACCGGATGAGTTTCATTGGATTAAAGGAATTCATAGGAGTAAATGAAGAAACGATTTATACTTCCGCCCCGGATGAAACCTCTGATAAAACCCGGAGGGGTTATACACGGATGATGTCGTTTGGATTGATGAAATATGTTGCCAAAACACCGCTCATCGAAGGCCTTACCTTGCAGTATAACGACAGCATGGGCAAAATCACGCAGGAGCAGGTGGTAGCTGACAAATGGAAGAGCTGGGTTTTTGATGTGCGGGTTATCGGCCAGCTGGATGAGCAGGAATCCTATTCGAGTTTGAGTTCGGAATCTGATCTGGGTGCCCGGAAGATTACCCCCGATTGGAAGGTTGAATTCGGGGCGAGTTATGATCAGAGCGACAATAAATACCGGTATGATGGCGAGGAGTACCTGTCTTCTAAAACAAGCTTTTCCTTCCGCAACTTAACCGTAAAGAGCCTGAACGATCACTGGTCGTTGGGCGCCCGTGCCGGGATTTATTCCAGCAGTTATGGCAACACCTTGTTCAGTGCATCGTTTGCTCCGGCGGTGGAATATAATTGTTATCCGTATTTTGAATCCAACCGCAAGCAAATCCGTTTTCAATATCGCGTTGGTTATGGGTATGTTTATTACCAGGATACCACCATTTTCGGCAAAATGGAGGAGGGCTTGTATAGTCACCAGTTATCTGTAGCCGCTGATTTCAGGCAGCCCTGGGGGAGTATAAATTTCTCGATACAGGGGGCAAATTACCTTCATGATTGGTCGAAGAACAGTATCCGAACCTGGGCCGGATTTTATTTCAGGATATTTAAAGGGCTATCGCTGAGCATTTCAGGCGATGCGGCGATCATCCACGACCAATTATCACTCACGAAAGGAGGG
>CAILAQ010000124.1 GCA_903832165.1 uncultured Bacteroidota bacterium
TAATAGCAACTCCTCTGCTTTTTCACAGATTTGCATTTTGGTTTCGAGATTCTTTTTCAGATCCAGATCCCTGAGTTCCTGATTGATTTTAATGTAATCATAGAACCTTTCCACATGGTGATGGTAATTTTCCCATAAACTATGAAGGTCGGCCTGGGGAACAGGACCAATATCCCTCCACTGACGCTGCAGTTCGCGGAATTCATTAAAAGTTTTATTCAATGATTCCTGCGTATTCAGGAGGTTTTTGATATGATCGATAATCTCCAGTTTCTTCTTGAGGTTGCCTTCTTTATCGCCTTCCAGGGCTTTGGAATATTCAGCCCTCTTGTTCCTGAAGCTCTCATAAGAGGCTTTAAAGCCCTCTTCCAGAGGATCCGGAGCGGGTTTATACTCCTCTTCTGCTCCACCCTCTTCTATGAATTTTTTATGTTTCTCTTCCAACTCAATTTTTAGTTTTTTATAAAAAGTTGAGCGTATATTTTCTACGTCACGGGTAATATCATGGATGGTTCTATGGGCAATCAGTGAATCAAGTGATTCAAGCAGGGCCGGACGTAAATATCCGGAGTAATCTATATTTATCGGAGGCAACTCTGATTTCAGGTGGACTGGTTCAGGCTTCCGGGATTCAGCAGCCTCTGGTTCTATAACTTCCGGAGTTGTTACCTCCTCAGGTTCTGTTTCCGTTGCGACAAGTTCCGGTTCAGTGCTGATTTCAGGCACTTCTGTTAATTCTTCTTCTTCCTCTTCTTCTTCCTCCTCTTCTTCCTCAGCGATTGGTGCCTCAGGTGCTTCTTCAGCTTCCGGCATTTCAGTGGCTTCAGGAACTTTGGATGTTTCAACTTGCTGTTCTTCAACTGTTTCAGTCGGTACCGCAGCAATAATTTCAGGAGTTACAATTTCCGGGGTTACATTCCCTTCAACCTGTAAATTTTCTTCTGGCAGGTGATCTTTTTCAGTCATAACAATCGTTTTTAATCAAGTAATACCTCAGCTATGCTAAGTTGTTCTAACGAACAGAAAACCGGACTAAAGTCCAGACGTTCAATTTGGACAAAAATATCTAAATTTTAATTAAAAAAGCCATCCCTTTTGAGAGATGGCTTTTCACCCGATATTTCAGCTTATTAGTCTATCATGATGTCCGTTGCAGGTTTTTCTTTCGCTTCTTCAACTTTTGGAATGGTCACCAAAAGCATTCCGTTTTCGAATTTTGCAGCTATGCTGGCCGAATCAACCCAGTTTGAGAGACGAAAACTGCGGCTGAACGACCTTTTACTGAATTCAAACCTCACCTTTCGTTCATCCTGAACTTCGCCGGATTCTGCAATTTCAGCCGAAATATTTAGAATCTGTCCGTCAAGTTTTATCTTGATTTCCTCTTTTGAATAACCCGGTATCGCCATTTCGATGCGATAGTTTTCCTTTGCCTCAATAATATTGGCAGAGGGAAACGAATTATCCGGGTAATCACTTCTTAAATCATTCCATACCCATTTCATCAAATCATTGGATGTCTGATAATGGGACCTCATTGGTATGCAGCCGTTAAATCTTAAATGTGTCATTTTATTATCTCCTGTTTTTAGTGTTTTAACTACTAATAATACCCTTTGCTTTCAAAGCTTATACCAATATAATTTGCATGCCATTATGACACTTTTATTGATTTCTAATATGTCATTCTGTCCGTTTTTTGATTTTCACAAACCGGTTGAAACAGCTATATTTGCAATGAATTCAACTCATATGCGAATAGATATCATCACGGCTCTTCCTGAACTTCTGACCGGTCCGCTGGACCATTCCATCATTAAGCGGGCCCAACAAAAAGGGATAGTTGAAATACACATTCACAACCTCCGCGATTACGCGTTCGACAAGCACAAAACCATCGATGATTACCCATTTTCTGGTGGAGGAGGTATGGTCATGATGATTGAGCCGATTGACCGGGCCCTGGCGGACCTGAAATCCAGAATTAATTACGACGAAATAATTTTCACCTCTCCGGATGGGGAGCTTTTCACGCAGAGAATGGCAAATCAGCTTTCCTGCACAGAAAACATCATCATACTTTGCGGTCACTATAAAGGTGTTGATCAAAGAGTCAGGGATCATTTGGTGACTCGTGAAATATCCATCGGGGATTATGTTCTCACCGGAGGCGAACTGGCAGCTGCTATATTGGCCGATGCTATAGTAAGGCTTTTGCCCGGAGCTATTTCGGATGAAGAATCGGCACTCACTGATTCATTTCAGGACAACCTGCTGGCACCACCGCTGTATACGAGACCAAAGGAATACAAAGGATGGAAGGTCCCGGATATTCTGTTGTCGGGAAACGACAAGGAGATTGAGAACTGGAAGATGGACCAGGCAATCGAAAGAACCCGACTGCTGCGACCGGACCTGCTTCAGGAATAGCTTTCCCGGGAGCAAATTCCGGCAAAAGGGCAAAATTTACAGACCTGCTCGTCCTCGCACTGCGTAAACGGTATATCAGCATTGAACAATTCTTCAAGCAGGGCTTTCAGACCGGCAGCGAAGTCGGTTCTCACCTTTTCGAAAACAATATCGTTCCCTTCCAACTGAATCCTGTGCTCATGATCGCCGGACCTGAACCGGCCGGGCCTGAAAAGAGAGGGTATCAAATCTGCAATTTCACCAGTGTGACTAAAAAAAAGCTCGCAATAGAGGAGTACCTGAAATACTTCTTTGGGCCTTTTTGTTGATGCACGGTTAAACATCTCTCCGAGAGACTTTGTATTCAGATCGCAATTCCCTGTTTTATAATCAACTATTCTGATTCCGTCGGCAATCCGGTCAATCCTGTCGACAATCCCGTTCAGATTTACCGCCAGGTTTTCCCCGCCAATTTCAATGGGATATTGCATCCGGTAATCCTTTTCCAGTTCCAGAACAGTTAAAGACACCATCTGCTTATCAAATTCAAGGATACTATTGATAAACTGCCTGACAACTTCCATTCCCAGAATTTCCTTACCCCCGGGATTCCCGGCTCCAGGCTGTTTCAGGACCAGATTATACTCCCCGCGAATCATGGCAACCAGCCGCTCCTGTGCCGTTAGTGTTTCCTTAAACCATATTGCATCGGGACCTCGATCCTTGCCAACAAATTCTCTGTACAACCGGTTCATGATCTGATGTATCAAAATCCCAAACCCTTTTGGTTCGGAAGCATAAGCGATATCATCCGGCTCTCTGATCTGATAGATCCGCTTAAGGGCAAATTTCAAGCTGCAATCAAGATACTCATTCAGCGCACTCGGCGACAATGACTTACCATGTTCACTTCCGGCCAGATATTGATATAATCTCTCCTTAACTTCACCTTCCTTGGGAATAATAATTGGCCGGGCAGCACTCCCGACTCTGGCAGGGGGTTCAGGCCTGACATCAATCTGCTTTGCAATCTCGAACTGCAATTGTGTGATATATCTGCTTTTCTCGCCCGAACGGATTCCATCATCACGATGACCGGTGAGATAATATATATGCAGGGAATTTGTCCGCTGGATCAACCTGTAGAAGTAATAGGCATACATCGCATCCCGGTTTTCAGCAGTAGGCAGATGAAATATTTTGCGAAGGGAATATGGCAGGAGAGAGCCGGGCAAGCTTTTGGATGGCCAGATCCCCTCGTTAAAGGAAAGGATAAACACTTCATCAAAGTCCATTAACCGGGTTTCAAGAATTCCGGTTACCTGGTTACATGCATCGCGGTCCGTTTCAAGCGTGATCTTCCCTGCATTTAAAAATTGCGACCAGATCTTCGACATCGATAAGGGATCGATCAGCAAATCGTATTTTTCAATCAATCCTCTGACATAGGAAGCGTGTACCATAATTGCATCAATTGCAGCCCGTTCTAAAGGATAGCAAAGCGCTTTAAACGCTCCAAGACGGATTCCCAGTTCATTCACGCGTTCAAGAAAATCCCTGACAGAATTCATGTTACCGATCCAATGAGAGATTCCGGTATCCTTGGATATAAAAGTGGCCGGCATCGCATCGGGATATCGACGTTCTATCTGCTCAACGAAAGTCCCGATGGCTTCTCCTGCTATCCATCCCGCCCATGGATGTTTAAGAAAAGCGAGGATTAATCCGCTTTTGTATAAACCCTGATCAGGGGATTGAACAGTATCCAGAAAAATATCGGCCAGGTTCTGGAATAGTCCTGCCGACAGCGTATTACGCATTGGATAGCCGGATGTAAAATTCACCGGAAGAGAATCATCAGGCCAGGAGGCAAGAAGATCAGAAAAGAGACCTTCATCAGAAAGAATGATCCCACGATTGGCCTCCGGTCTCTGCAGCAAATCATTTAAAAGTGCCTGGATCTGGCCAGAGTTGGAGGTTACCGGAATAACCTTTATACTCTCCGAAGTTTTGGTTGAAATAAAAAAATCGGAAGCTCCTTCAGGAAATGGGTCAAACCCTTCAGGCGGCGGGAAAAGTTTCAGATAGTGCTGTAGAAATTTACCCGCCTCGTTCGGGCTTTCCATATAGTAGGGATGGCAGTCCCAATAGAATGACGCCACCCCACTATCGCGCAAAAAGTTAAAAACAGTTTCCTCAGCATAGGTAAGTATATTAAACCCTGCAAAATAAATCTGTTTATACCTTCCTGCGGTAATTTCCCCAGTGATCAGATCCTCCGCCGCCTTACGATAGCACATACCGGAGGTTCCCAGTCCATTTCCCATAAGACTCTCACTAAATTCCTTATAAACAGAAGGCAAACATTCCCACACCTGAAGCCACTTTTCCTGATGCGATGATTGCACCGAGCCAAATCCACTCCAGAAAACACGAATCCGTTCAACAAGCTCCTCATCAAAAGTCACGTCGAACAGGCTATCGATTTTTTTCACTTCGCTGAGCGTGGAAAACAGCTTGACGGGATCGGCAAGATATTTATCGACATCCTCAAAATCTGCAAGTAAAGTTTCCCCCAGATCCATAAAATCAGCGAAGGTCTTTACGTGAGTCAGATGTTTATTTACAATCGGAAACAGCAAAGCAAGTTCTTCCAGTTTTTCCGTTTTCTTTAAACCTGAAAGTCCGGTTAACCAATCGTCTATACTGAAAATTCCCGGAGACCAGGATGGAGTTTGAATTCGGGCAACCAATTCATTACGAAAAAGGGAACCTGCTCTCCTGTTTGGGAAAATTACAGCGACATCTTTCAACTCACCTTTTGTAAATTGAAGAATATCCTTGGCAACCAGAGAAATAAATGATTTTATCATAAATCAGGATTGACCAAATTTAGCGAAATTGAGGAGAAGAAGAACTAATCAGGGGTTTGAATTGTTCATTTGCCTACTTTAGCGTTAGCAATTATTTTTTTATGGATAAGCATTCCTACCTGGGCCAACTTGATATTGAGGTTATTCAGCAGATGTATTCCCTTTATCAGAATGATCCCTCATCAGTTGAAACAAGCTGGGCCAGATTTTTTGAAGGGTTTGAATTTGCGCGAACCATGCCTGCTGCTGTTGCGGCAACCGAGGAAGTGGTTGACAGGGAGTTTAAGGTGATTAATCTCATCGACTGGTATCGCATGAGGGGCCATCTCTTCACCAAAACAAATCCGGTAAGAGAAAGAAGAAAGTACTACCCCACTTTGGATATTGAGAACTTCGAGCTGGGCTCAGGTGATCTTGAAACTGTTTTTCAGGCTGGCAAGCAGATTGGAATCGGACCTGCGACACTCCGGAATATTGTCGAACACCTGAAAGAGACGTACTGTCAAAGTGTGGGTGCCGAATTTATGTTTATCCGTAATCCGGTCATTCTGGAATGGTTGTACAAGAAGATGGAATCTTCTAAAAACCGTGAGGTTTTCTCAAAGGAACAAAAGGTCCACATCTTTGAAGATCTGAATAAGGCTGTTGGATTTGAAAAATACATCCACAAGAAGTTTGTGGGTCAGAAGCGTTTTTCCCTGGAGGGCACCGAAGCGGTTATTCCCGCCCTGGACAGGATAATAGAAAAGGGATCTGAGCTGGGAATCA
>CAILAQ010000125.1 GCA_903832165.1 uncultured Bacteroidota bacterium
TGACTGGATATTCTTGCGACCAGGCCGATATGACTTTTAAAAAATGGAAAGAATTATCTGAATATCTGCTTGTTAAATACATTGATGGAAATATCAAGAAAGAGAAAGACGGAAAATTCCTTGACAATGGAACCGGTGTTGCCGTTGGGCCGGATCAGCCCGGTTATTCGGAAGCATGGAAGAAAATGGTAAAGGAAAACACAGGTGATCGGTTGAAAGTGGTAGAAATGAAGAAATAGAGTGCCAATTATTTTAAATCCCGGCTTGTAAATTCGCAAAATAAATACTAATATTGCAGCCAATTTTGTAACAAACCAGTAAGATTAGAGAAATGAACTTAATACACATTGCAGAGCAGGAATTTGCAGTACAGCAGGAATATCCGGGATTCAAAGCTGGAGATACCGTTACCGTACACTATAAGATCAAAGAAGGCGACAAAGAGAGGATTCAGATGTTCCGCGGAGTTGTTATACAGCGTCGTGGCGAAGGAACAACGGCAACGTTTACTGTTCGCAAAATCTCTGGTGGTGTAGGTGTGGAAAGAATTTTTCCTGAATTTTCACCTTTTATTGACAAGATTGAAGTTAACAAGCACGGTCGGGTTCGCAGGGCAAGAATATATTATCTGCGCGGCTTAACCGGTAAGAAAGCCAGAATCAAGGAAAAAAGATTTTAATCTGTCCGATATCAAGAAAACCTGCTTCAAACAAGCAGGTTTTTTTTTTACTTTTGCGGCTGAATCGATTCAAAGTTCAAATCAACAATATTTATTATGAAAAATAGAGGCACAATTGCGATTTTAACAGGCGGGGGTGATGTTCCGGGATTAAACCCAGCCATACGTGCGGTAACCATCAGGGCTTTGCGTGAAGGATATGATGTAATCGGTCTTCGCCGGGGCTGGGCAGGAATCACTGAAATGATAAGGGACAAGAAATATGACAACAGCAACAATTTCATTCACTTAACCGAAGAGGTTGTCAACAGGGCAGGCCGCACCGGAGGAACCTTCCTTCACAGCTCCCGCACCCGCCCGAGCCATATGCCCAAGGTGTCCGTACCGGAGCATTTAAAAGACTCATATTCTGCCGAATTCAACGATCTTACTCCTGAAGTTATTAAGAATCTCGAATGGCTGGGCGTTGATTACCTGATTCCGATTGGAGGAGACGACACCCTGAGTTATGGCGTTCGCTTATATAGTGAAGGGCTTAAAGTAGTGGCGATCCCAAAAACGATGGACAATGATGTTCCGGGAACAGATTACTGCATCGGTTTCTCCACCTGCGTCACACGTACGATTCACCTGGTTAACACATTGCGTACCAGTGCCGGATCACATGAGCGGATATTAATGATTGAAGTATTCGGCCGGTATGCAGGATACACAGCTATGCTGCCGACAATGGCCGGGGCTGCCCATCGTTGCTGCATCCCTGAATTCCAGTTCAACATTGAAAGACTCACCGAATTACTGGTTTCCGACCGCAATCATAATCCATCAAAATATTCAATCTGCCTGATTTCGGAAGGTGCAACCTTTGAAGGACTGGAGAACATGAGTTTCATGGATGGAGAAAAAGACATGTTCGGGCATGCCAAGCTTGGTGGTATCGGACTGACAGTGGGTAACCACGTGAGGGATCTTACGGCCAAATACAATCATGGTGCAAAGATCAACATCATCAATCAGAACCTTGGCTACCTGGTCCGCGGGGGAGATCGGAAGAGCGTCGTGTAGGGAA
>CAILAQ010000126.1 GCA_903832165.1 uncultured Bacteroidota bacterium
CAACAAATACACCTATTACGCCTCCGTCGCGAAAAAGGAAGGTTACGAGCAGATTGCCGCCATCTTCATGGAAACATCGAATCAGGAAAAGGAACACGCTAAGCGTTTCTTTAAATTCCTCGAAGGCGGAATGACCGAAATTACGGCCACCTATCCGGCAGGGATTATAGGAACAACTCTTGAAAACCTGAAGGCTGCAGCCGAAGGGGAGCATGAAGAGTGGACCGAATTATATCCGCATTTTTCAGAGGTCGCCAAAGAGGAAGGTTTTCCGGTAATTGCTGCAGCATTCTTAATGATCTCGAAAGTGGAGGCGGAACACGAGCGCCGGTACCTGAAATTATTACAGAATCTTTCAGAAGATAAAGTTTTTATGAAAGACGGTAAAGTATGGTGGAAATGCCTGAATTGTGGTTTTGTATATGAATCAGTAAAAGCTCTCGAAACTTGTCCGGCATGCCTGCATCCCAAAGCCTATATGCAGGTTAGGGAAGAAAACTACTAACCCGGACCGCCTGCTGCCTGCTGCCAACTGCCAACTTTTGGTCACCTGTCACCCGTCGCAATCTAAACTCCGGGAAATTCCTGGATAGCCTTTAAAACCGTGTCAATCGAAAGCCAGACTTTTCTGGCCGTTTTATCCCAGGTGAACAGCGCGCTGCGCTCCAGTCCGGCAGAGATGAGTCGCTTGCAAAGGTCGTGGTCGGTGGCGAGTCTTTCCATTCCGGCAGCGATTTCGTCTATTGATCCGGGACTGGCATAAATGGCAGCCTTTCCACCCACTTCAGGCAGGGAGGTTACATTCGAGGTAAGTACGGGAACTCCGGCAGCCATGGCTTCAATCACCGGAATCCCAAAACCTTCATACCAGGGTACAAAAGTGAGAGCCAGTGAGGAACCCATCACCCGGTGCAATTCATCAGGCTCCAGCCGGCCGGTGCAGGTGATATGGCTGCTTGACTTGGCGGCTTTTCCACCAGCCCACATTCTTTCCCCGACAATAACCATTCTGATATCCAGCCCGGTTTTCTCTAAAAACTGATCGTATGCTTTCAGAAGATTTTCAACATTTTTTCGCGGATGCAGTGAGCCGACGAAAAGGAAGTAGGGTTTGTTATCCGTATATTTAGTTCTTACCTTCTGGATTTCGCTTTCCGGCAAGGGTTTGTAGGCTTCATTAACACCATTGTAAACGACCCTGGTGATTGCTCTCGCAACGTTATAAGTATTTATTATATCTTTTTGAGAATAAGGTGATACCGTACAAATTCGAAAAGCCTTGCGGGCAAACCTCGGGAAAAAGAAGTTGTAGTAAGTACGCACGGTAAAAGGCAGATCCTTTGGCCGGTGAGCAAAGCTGATATCATGAATGACCGGCACCGACTTCACCCTGGTGCGCAGGGAAAGAAACCCGTCAGGTGAGAAAAAAACATCAGCCCTGTATTTTTTCAGGATGCGAGGGATCACAAATTCCAGCCAGAGTAGCCATAATACAGGATGCCGGGTTGGCAGACCAGTCACTACCGGCGTAATATTATCGGAAAAGATAAAGGAAGGATCGTAAGGTCTGTCGAAAATAAAAATGAACCGGTGTTCCGGATGATTAACCGTAATGCGTTTGAGCGTCTGATAGGTGAACCACCCGATTCCCTCGAGCCTGTTCTTAAGCAACAACCGGCAATTAACCGCTATAACCATCTCCCAAAGGTAATCAATAATGAAAACCTATTTGCCGGTTTTCCGGTAGGTGATCAGGTTATCGATTTTTACAGACTTGCCGGCCGCAGGATTTAATACTTTTAGCCGGATATTGTGGTGTCCGGGGGTAAGGTCGTATTTCCAGGCAACCTCCAGCCTGCGGGTGAGATACCCTGCCGGCATAGGGAACTTCTCAGCAGGACCATTATCAATGCTCATCTCCATCTGATATACATAACCCTCATTTTTGCCATAATCGGTTTGAGCCGGCTGGCCGGTCAGGATAAATCCTTCTCCGTCAAAAGGAATTTCCACCTGTGTTTCCAGACTGATACCCAGATTTCTTCGTTCTATGGGGGCCAGTCCGGGGAAATTTACTTCAAATTTAACGGGTTTAACCTGCTGATCCGGAAGCTGAATCTTGTCGCCATCCACTTTGCCGCCAAATCGCTGAATCATTTCCATCGCTTGGCTGTATCCGGTTTCGTAAACCTTGTTGAGAGACATATCGGTATAGGAAAATGGTATATTTTCCACAGGTTTTAATGCACTCAGCCAAACGGGCGGAATCCCGGAATATCCGAGCATGGTACCCAGAATGCCTCCGGCACTGGCCGGATTACAGTCGGAATCCTGTCCGCAACGGGTTGCAATATCAAGAGTCCGGGCAAAATCCCCTTTGCCGTACAACAGCCCGATAACCACATAGGCTGAGTTCACCCGTGCATCAATGTTGAACGGTCGAAAAACTCCGTCGGGACAACCGATATCGGAGGCCCAATTGCGTTCCACTGCAAACCAGGCCGATTTCCAGTCACCCGGATTTTTATGGTATGCGGCGATTACATCCTGAATACATTTAAAGAAGAGCGACTCTGCCGGAATGGCCTTTAATCCTTCCTCAACAACATAATCCACATCTTTGGAAATGAAAGCCAGGCTATACATAGCAGCCATGTAAACCCCTCCATACCAGCCATCACCATAATTCATGATATGACCCACACGGTCGCAGATTTCCGCAGCACTGTTTGGCATGCCCGGTGACATCAGTCCTGCAAAGTCGGCTTCAATCTGAAAATCAATATCCTCTGCATGCGGATTATGTTTCCACTGACCGGAAGAAGGTGGCATGATACCATTCAATATATTATATCGTGCAGCCTGGTTGGCATGCCAGAGCGGGTAGGGGGCATTGGCAAACGCCTTTGCATGGCTGGATGCAGGGGCATCGATGCCTTCTTTTGCCATTACTGCCATGAAGGTGAGGTCCATGTAAACATCATCGTATAAACCCGGTGAATTGGCGAAATACCAGGCAACGCGGGTGCTGTCCCAGGGGATGGGCTGCTCATCGCGGATCATGGTGCCGGGATGACTGAACTCCGTGGGACCGCCGTAGGTGCATCCAATTACCTGACCGGCCCATCCGCCCCTGATCTTATCTTGAAGATCCACTTTGCTGATGACGGTTTTATGATCGGAAGTGCCTGATAGGATTGATAGTATTCCAATTAATAGTAAAGGCTTCATGTCGGTATGTTTAGAGGTATCGCTGATATTACCGCAACGATTTCAATACCTAAATTTACTACATTTGAAAACAATAAAGATTGGGTATTGCCTGATAGACAGTAAAGACGGAGACTTTGAAGCGAAAATTCATCACGAACCTTGTCCTGATAATACTCTTGAATCTGCTGATCAAGCCATTATGGATTTTCGGCATCGACAGGACTGTTCAGAATTTGTTTCCGGTTGACTTCAATTTCTACACTGCACTTTTCAATTTTTCCTTCATACTGAGTATAGTCTTCGATCTCGGGCTGACGAATTATAATAACCGTCATATTTCCCAGAATCATCATCTTCTTCAGAAGTATTTCTCAAGCATCGTCATACTTAAATTTATCCTGGCAATTTTTTATGG
>CAILAQ010000127.1 GCA_903832165.1 uncultured Bacteroidota bacterium
ATGATCTTCGCTTCCTCGGCGGCCAACACCAGCAACCGCTCGCGCACCTGGTCGTCGTCCGCAAAGTCCTTCGCCAGCCGCACATACGTGGTGTGATGGCGCGCCTCGGACTCGAATAGGCTGCCGTAGAAATCGGCCAATTCTCGATCTTGCATATACTCAATAAATCGGGATTGAAACTGATCGCTGAGGCCGGTCATGGCGGATATGCCCGCGTTGATCCGTTAAAGGGATTGGGTGAAGCCGATGTTGCTATGGGGGAATTCTGGAACGGCAGCGAGTTCTGGGTCACCAAGGAAGCCGCCAGCGCTGCTCACATCTATGGTAAAACACTTGTAAATGCGGAAACACTAACCGGCTGGCGCGCATGGAAGGACGGCCCTGCCCATTATAAAAGGCTTTTCGATGTTGCCCTGTGCGAGGGCTTGAATCAAGTGACTTTTCATACGTTCACCCATAACCCGCCCGAAGCCGGTTTGCCCGGTTTTGTTTACCATGCAGGGGAGCATTTTAATGTCAATTCAACCTGGTGGGAATATGCCGGCCCAATGCTGAAATACATGTCGCGAGCCAGTTATATGCTTCAGCAGGGACAGTTCGTGGGCGATCTTTGCCTGTATTACGGTGATCAGGCGCCGAACCTGGTTCCGCCAAGAAGAATCGACCCCAACCTCGTAAATAAATATGATTCAACACAATGTGGCCATTGCGACCAGAAGAAACCGGTAAATACCACTGGTTTGGGCAGAGGCTATGATTATGATTATGTGAATGAGGATGTTGTGCTGAACAAAATGAGTCTCACTGCCGGAAAACTTACCCTGCCCAAGGATTTATCCTACAGGGTGATGGTTATTCCTGATAAAACGGCAATCTCGCTGAAAGTGCTGCGTAAACTGGAAAAAATGATCAGCGACGGGGCAGTGGTTTTCGGACCTAAACCTGTCCAATCCAATAGCCTGGTCGGCTTTCCTGAATGCGACAAGGAAGTTGAGCAGCTTGGTGAAAAGATCTGGGGCGACTGCGATGGGATCAATATTACTTCACATCAATACGGCAAGGGAAAAGTCTATTACGGTCTTCCCCTCTGGAAAGTGATGAAAGCCGAAGGAGTTGCCCGGGATTTTGATGCCCGGGGATTCGATAATTCCGATCAGCACATCGATTATATCCATCGGAGAAACGGCGGAGATGACATCTATTTTATATCTAACAGTGACCTTACTGCCCAAAAGTTTACCGCTCGCTTCAGAATGTCTGCTGATAAAGTTCCGTCACTCTGGATGGCAGATAACGGAACCATTCAGCCATGTCAAGTTTTAACTGCCGATAAGGATTTTACTACCGTTGAACTTTCGCTTCCACCGGCCGGATCTGTTTTTGTTGTCTTTCAGCCGAAAGGCAAAGAGGTTAGCCCTGATCCGACGCAGTTGCCCGTTATCAATGGTGATAGTCAGTCAGCCCCGGTTGCTCTTCCCGATAAGCCCTGGAAGATCACTTTCCCTGCTGGCCGCGGTGCCCCGGCAAGTATCCTGATGGATGAACTGTCGGATTGGACATCCTCAGCCGTTGAAGGTGTTAAATATTTTTCCGGGAGCGCAACCTACTCAACCGCCTTTACGCTGGAGGAATCTGCGGTAAAGGCAGGTAAAGACCTTATGCTGGATCTTGGCACTGTTAAAGAGATTGCTGTGGTAAAGATCAATGGGGTAGTGGTCGATACACTTTGGAAGCCTCCATATCAGACAGCTATTGGTAAATTCGTGAATCCCGGGAAAAATAATCTGGAACTGGTAATTACCAATTTATGGAATAATCGTCTGGTTGGCGATGCTGGTAAACCAGACGCTGAAAGGACTACCCGAACCAATATACAAAACCGCTACCGCAACAACATGCCTTTACTTCCATCTGGTTTGATTGGGCCGGTAGTGATAAGGTAAGAAACAGTTTGACTATGATCCGGAGAAAATTAGTTGTGATTTCCTCTTTGATAATGCTTTCCCTCGGTTGGGGAATCACTGTCAACGCTCAGAAAATTTATTGGGGCGATGAGGTACCGAAGGGCTGGAATGGCCAATGGGCTGATAAATACCTGACTGTAGCTGAAAAATCGGGATATGAAAGAACCACCTCCTCGGCGGAAGTTCTGGAGTTTCTGAACACCATGAAATGGAACAGCGAATGCGTTCAGGTTATTAATGTTTTCACCTCAGAACTCGGCCGTGTTTGCGCTGCCCTGGTTCTGGCAAATCCCAGAGTGAATTCCCCGGAGGAGGCCCGTCGATCAGGCAAGCCGGTCATCTACCTCCAGGGAAATATCCATCCTCCGGAAACGGAGGGCAAGGAAGCGCTGCTCATGGTTATGCGCGATATTCTGGTTGGAAAAAGTAAGCACCTGCTGGATAATCAGATCATAATCATCTGTCCGAATTTTTGTGTGGATGGAAATGATGCACTCTCCCTGCAGCAGGGTACCCCGCACCTGATCGGTTCAGGAACTGATTCGAAAGGTTATAATCTGAACCGCGATGCCATCAAGCTGGAGTCGATCGATGTTAACGGGTTGTATAAGAATATCTTAAATCCGTGGGATCCGGTTCTCTTCTTTGACGCTCATGCTATGGATCGGGTGAAGCACGCTTATGCCATCTGTTATGCTACCTGCAATCTTCCTGCTGCCAGCCCGGAGCCGCGCGATTATATCTGGAACTCCCTTTTTCCGGCAGTGAGGGACAAAATCCGCACCAATTTTGGCTTGGAAACTTTTACCCATTGCCTGTCAGATGAGGGAAACTGGCCACCAACCGTCTGGAGCCACGACAAGGCATTCTGGTTTATTGAAGGGAAATTCCTCACTAATGCCTACGGATTGCGTAACCGCATGTCGGTACTCGTGGAAACCCCCGGTCACCCTTCGTTCGAGCGTAAAATTTATGCACAGTATGCTTACATCAGCGAATTGATTGCTTATACCAACGATCATGGAAAGGAGATGGTGGAGATCTGCCGCAAAGCAGATGAAAAGGTGGTCAATCAGATTACGGCAACTGCTGAATCAGGCCGACTGAAGAATTTTGTTCAAGGAAAATATGAGTCGTGGGGAAAAATTGATATCCTCGCGTACCAGAAAAATATTCCCGAATACATTCCCGGAACAAGCGCTATCCGAACAAAGCCCGGTACAGCCGACGGCCCACCGGAAATCGTACATGGCGTTGAACACCTGACAAAACCCGTGGGAACAAAAACCGCTGCTGTACCAAGCGGTTACCTGATTCCGAAGGAGCTTGATTTTCTTATTGCCAAACTGAGATTGCAAAATATCCGGATCGATACGCTTAAAACACCCCTTACCGTTTCCGGGGAAGAATTTTTAGTCGATTCGCTGCGCCATGAGAAATGGTACGGGTTTACCTTGACCCGTCTGAAAGGCCGGTTTGCACCGGTCGCAACGAGAACTTTCGAGGCTGGCACCTTCCTTGTCAATATGGCTCAGCCAATGGCCAACCTGGCGTTTTTTTGTCTGGAACCTGAAACCCCCGACGGATATGCCGGCTGGGGTTTATTGGATTCTTTTATGACAGGACCGGCTGCACATGGACATCAGATGATATATCCGGTATTCAAGTTTTTCGAGAAAATACATTAGTCTTTTAATCAGGAAATTATGAATAAGTATCAGTATGCTATTGTTTT
This sequence comes from uncultured Bacteroidota bacterium, assembly GCA_903832165.1. Classification (GTDB taxonomy): domain Bacteria; phylum Bacteroidota; class Bacteroidia; order Bacteroidales; family UBA12481; genus UBA12481. Next base: position 3,700 of record CAILAQ010000127.1, read on the forward strand.
AGGATTAATCCTATCGGTTTCTGCATTCCCACAGGCACTTGTAAAATCATCTTTACCGGCACCGGAAAGGGGATTCGTCAGTATCACTCCCGCTGAAACCTGGGAGCAGGGCCTGATCAGCGGCAACGGAACTATGGGCGCTAATGTCATGAGCCGCCCGCTCGACGAAACTATTATTTTTACCCACTCCGGGCTGTTCTTGCCCCAGGGAGCTCCAACCATGCCGCGCGATCAGTCGGCCCGGCTTTTTGAAATCCGCAGGCTGATCGATCAGGGCCTTTACAAGCAAGCCTCTCAATTGCAATTCGACCTGTCGGGCCAGGAGGATTTTATGTATCCCGATCCTTTTGTGCCGGCTTTCGACATGGGTATAAAAATGAACAGTGATAAGCTCATAAGCGATTATGCCAGATCCGTGAATTTTCAAAATGGCGAAACCACCGTGCACTGGTCGGATGTCAATGGAAGCTATGAAAGAAAATTATTCGTTTCAAGAGCCGATGGAATCGTGGTGCTGCAGATTAAGGGCTCGAAAAAGGGGATACTGAATTGTGAGATTAAACTTAAGCGGACTATACCCTCTGATAAATTGGGCTACAACTACATTCAGGGTTCCATGGAAGTGGCTTCGACACACATTTCTGATGTGAAAATAGCTGCCGAAGGAAATTACCTTAGTTATAAAAACACCTATACAAAGGCATATCCGGGCAGTATCCATACATTGGAAGGTTTGGCCCGTATTGAGGTGAAGGGTGGGACAAAAGTGACGAACCGCGACAATATTACCATTTCGGGTGCTGATGAGATTCTGGTTCTTCTGGATATCGAACTGCTTTACGATCCTGATAAATCTATGATGGACACGATGAAGAATACCATCGGATCTGCGGGCCTCGATTATCAGGCCTTGCTCGATAGGCATGCAAAGGTTCATGGTGGTATGTTCAACCGGATGAAACTTGATCTTGGCGGAAGTAAGGATCAATCCCTGAATACCGAAAAACTTTTTGAGCTTTCTACCAATGATCATCTGAATGAAGCCCTGATTGAAAAGGAATTCGATGCCGGCAGATATAATATCATCTCCTGCACGGGTAAATATCCTCCGGTTTTGCAAGGTATCTGGGCGGGTACTTTTGTCCCCGACTGGGCCAGCGATTTTACCCATAACGGCAATGTTCCTTCTGCAATTTCCAGTATGCTCATGGGTAATTATCCGGAACTGATGCTTGCTTATACGTCCTATATTGAGTCAATAGTTCCATGGCTCGAGATCAATGCAAAGAATATGTTTGGGGCGAGGGGAGTTGTATTGCCTTCCAGATCAACAACTAACGGATATAATAATGCACTGGCCGGCAGTTTTGCTGGAGGTTTCTGGGTGGCTGGCGCCGGTTGGGCCGCACACTTTTTCTACGATTATTACCTCTATACCGGCGATAAGAAATTCCTGGCCGAACACGCACTTCCGTACATGCAGAAATGCGGATTGTTTTTTGAGGATTACCTGTACGAGGGCACCGATGGAAAATATGTGTTTTCACCCTGCCAGTCGCCGGAAAACACTCCCGGGAACACCAATTCGCAGGGATCGTTTAATGCAAC
>CAILAQ010000128.1 GCA_903832165.1 uncultured Bacteroidota bacterium
AGCGGACCCGAATCCAGTCGCCACAGCTTTGATGCCTGGCCTTCAGAAACGGATCTGTATGAGACTTACCTCCCTGCTTTTGAAGCACTCGTTCGCGATGCCGGCGTCTATTCTTTCATGGGCGCTTATAACAGGGTGTACGGAACGCCTTCCTGCGCGAGTGACTTGCTGCTCGAAAAAAATCTCCGCGAAAAATGGGGATTTAAAGGGTATGTGGTATCCGATTGCTGGGCTGTTTCGGATTTTTACAACGGCCATAAATTTGTTCCGGACGCTGCAAAAGCCGCTGCACTCGCTGTTAAGGCCGGAACCGACCTGTCGTGCGGAGGTGAATACGGTAAATTGATTGAGGCAGTGAAACTGGGGTATATCAGCGAGGCAGAGATCGACGTTTCCGTAAAACGATTGTTCATTGCACGGATGAAACTGGGTATGTTCGATCCTCAGGAAATGGTGCCATACGGATCAATAAGGCCATCTGAATACAATACCGAAGCAAACAGGCAGTTCGCCAGAAAAGTGGCTCAGGAAAGCATTGTACTGCTGAAGAATGAAAATTCGGTCCTGCCAATTTCGAAAAAAGTAAAATCAATTGCAGTAATCGGACCTTATGCCGATGAAATATCTGTCCTCCTTGGGAATTATAATGGCGATCCTACTAACCCGGTGACCATTCTTCAGGGAATTAAAAACCGGTCGGGGAAGCAGCTGAAAGTGACCTATGCACAAGGAGTTGACCAACCCGATAAGCTGGCTCAGGATACCAGCCTGGCACGTAAGCAGGAAAGCAAGGCTGCTGAAGCGCTGAAAGCAGCATCGCAGGCCGAAGTAATCGTATTCGTTGGTGGTATCTCTCCCGACCTTGAGGGGGAAGAAATGCCGGTTAAAATTGATGGGTTCAGCGGCGGCGACCGCACCCATCTGGATATACCAAAAAATCAGCAGGAATTACTGGAAAAGCTGAATACAATGAAAAAGCCGGTGGTGCTGGTATTGACCAATGGCAGCGCTCTGTCGGTCAACTGGGCCAAACAGAATATCCCGGCCATAGTGGAAGCCTGGTATCCGGGCGAGGAAGGCGGCAATGCAGTAGCTGATGTTTTGTTCGGTGATTATAATCCTGCCGGAAGATTGCCTTTGACTTATTACAAATCTATAAATGACATACCCGCCTTTGATGATTACCGGATGGAGGGCAAAACCTATCGGTATTTCAGAGGAGAGCCCCTTTATGCTTTCGGTTATGGATTGAGCTACACCAAGTTTGATTACTCGGGATTCTCTTCAGCAGGTAAAGCTATAAAGGCCGGAGAACCACTGAAATTGAGCGTTACCGTAACTAATGCGGGTAATTCTGATGGTGACGAGGTGGTTCAGGTATATGGTGTGCAACCGGAATCCGTATCGGCACGGCCAATAAAATCGTTGGTTGCTTTCCGCCGGGTTCATCTGAAAAAGGGCGAATCAAAAGTGGTGACCTTTGAAATCCCACCTGTACAGCTCCGGCATTTTGATACAAAACTAGGTGATTATGCTATTGCCAAAGGGCAGTTTGAACTGCAGGTTGGAGCTGCCTCTAACGACCTCCGTGGAAAGGTCTTTGTGGAAATAAAATGAAAAAGAACCACAGAGACACGGATTACACAGAGTTACACAGAGATTATCTTTTGAAATTTTTCTCTGTGTTTCTCCATGCTCTCCGTGCCTCTGTGGTTAAAAACTTATAGACATGACCCGAACTGCATTTAAAATGAAACTGAAGCCCGGCTGCGAAGCCGAGTACAAAAAGCGTCACGATGAGATCTGGCCTGAGCTGGCTCAGCTGATCAAAGAATCCGGTGTATATGATTATTCGATATTTCTCGATAGTGAGACCAATATCCTGTTTGCGGTTCAGAAGCAATCCGGCGGACAGGGGTCGCAGGATCTGGGCTTAAATCCTGTGGTCCGGAAATGGTGGGATTATATGTCGGATATCATGGACTCAAATCCGGATGGTTCACCGGTGACTATCCCATTAACTGAAGTTTTTTATCTTGAATAATATACGAAAATGAATTCCAGAGAACGTGTTTTGAGGGCTTTCGGAAAGGTCAGCGGTCTGCCAGATCGGGTGCCCATCCAGTTTGATCTGTGCAGGCAGCTGTCTGATCATTTTGGGAAAAAGCTTGATGTGCCGGTTAATTATACGGAGAACCTGTATGAAGATGTTACCTACCGCATCAGCGCCAATGAACTCAGGGTTGCCATGGGGAGCGATGTGGTGATCACCGGCGCTTCGGTATCGGATGATTTTAAAATTGCAAAAGACAGTGATGGCACCTGGCTGAATGAGTACCGGATGCGCATGCGGCAGGGCGATATATATGTTGAGGTTGTAGGCTATCCATTGGCCCACGCAGAAACCAAAGCGGATATCGATGCCTATAAATTTCCTGATCCGGATGCTCCGGGCCGGTATCGAGATGCTGAGGCGCTGGTGAAAAAATTCCATCATGATTTTCTGGTTTTCGGGGATATCGAAGTCACGGTATTCTCGCTGGCCCATCAGCTGGTTGGAATGGAAAAACTCCTGATCGATATGATGATGGAAACGGAATATGTGATTCCTCTGTTTGAGGCTTGCGCTGAATTCCAGACCCGCGTTGGTTTAAGGCTGATCGAGAAAGGCGTTGATGCGATATGGTTTGGCGATGATTTTGGTACTCAGGTGAGTCTGCTCATTCCGCCGGATACTTTCCGTAATCAGCTGAAACCGATATATACAAAGATGATCGATCGTTTTAAGGAAGCGAAACCTGATATTATCCCGATTTTGCATTGCGATGGTGCCGTGAGTGAATTGCTGATAGATGTTTACGAGATGGGGTTCGAGGTATTCAATCCTGTGCAGCCCGGGGTTCCCGGACATCTGCCGGCTGATATGAAAAATAATTTTGGCGAATTCTTTAGTTTCTGGGGTGCCATCGATCAGCAGGATCTGTTGCCAAACGGCACCGATGAGGAATTGGAAAAGGATATCGTTGAAAAAATCAGCATCCTTGGGAAAAATGGAGGTTATATGGTGGCTCCGGCGCATATCCTGCAAAACGATGTGAGTCCGGAAAGAGTGGAGAAGTTTATCGAACTCTGTCTGAAACATGGCAGATATTAATCGCATACTCTTGAAAAGGCTGATCATCTCACTGACAGCCTTTGCTCTGATAATTAATTTATACGGACAGAACCCGATTGTTCCGCCCGGTGTTTATATTGCTGATCCATCAGCTCATGCATGGAGAGATGGTAAGCTTTACGTGTACGGCTCCCGCGATGAGAGTCCGAAATATTTTTGTTCGTGGAGGCATGATGTCCTTTCCACCTCAGATTTGAAAACCTGGATCATCACCCCGAATGCCTTTGCTTCAAAGGGTCCCGGCGATGAGGTATCTTACAGTGATGCACCGCTTTATGCTCCTGATTGCCAGTTTTGGAACGGAACCTACTACCTGTTTTATTGTATAGCTTCCGGTAAGAACACAGAGGGAGTGGCTACCTCAAAATCGCCTCTGGGGCCTTTTACTGCTGGAAAGCCTATCGATCTGAAAGGAATAAACGAAATCGACCCCTGCGTTTTTATCGACGACGACGGTCAGGCCTATTTTATATGGGGTCAGTTTCAGGCTAAAGTCGCCAAAATGAAGCCCGGTCTGACGGAGATCGATACGACTACTATACATGACAATGTGGTTACCGAAAAGGATCATTTCTTTCATGAAGGGGGCTACATGATCAGGCGAAATGGGATTTATTATTTCATTTATGCCGATATGAGCCGTTCGGGCCGGCCCACCTGCATTGGCTATTCAACCGGCAAGTCCCCGTTCGGGCCATTCACGTATGGCGGTGTGATAATCGATAACGACCGCTGCGATCCGGGTAACTGGAATAATCATGGATCGGTGGTGGAGTTCAAGGGACAATGGTATGTGTTCTATCACAGGGCAACACATAACTCCTTTACCATGCGGAAAGCTTGTGTGGAACCTATTGAGTTTCGGGCCGATGGGAGTATTAAAGAGGCCGAAATGACCACTCAGGGTGCCGCTGGACCAATAAATCCGTTGAATAAAATGGATGCTGAACGTGCCTGCCTGCTGCATGGTAATGTAAGGATTCAGGGATCAGGTGCGGATAACGAAGTGCTTGCCGGAATTAAGAATGATGATAAAGCAGCCTATAAATATTTTGATTTTGGCGCCGGGGCGGATAGTCTGACCGTTCAGGTGGCTCCCGGAGTGAATCCCGGTAAAATTGATGTTGCCATGGATACGCCCTGGGGGGAATCGATGGGTATTGTTGATGTTCCGGGCAATGGCGATGGTAAAATGCAGAAAACCCTGTCATGTAAAATTAGCGGAGCCAACGGCAAGCATGCGTTATGGTTTCGATTTTCAGGAAAGGGCGACGATATTTTCAGCGTAGATTGGTTTCAATTTACACGAATTACGAAATAAACCGATTATTAATAACCTCCGGTTTCAACCGGAGGATTTGGAAGGAAATGTCGAAATGAAACGATTATCAATAACCGCCGGTTTCAACCGGAGGACTGCCCGATCAATGCTGATCGCCATGCTGATCCTGGTAATTGCCGGATGCGAAGAGCAAAAGTCGAAACCGGATGCAGGAGTGCCTCTTAATCCTCCGAACTGGGGTCAGCGTAAGGTAGTTGCTTTCAGTGATCTGAAAACCGGCTTCAGTAACCCCGACATGATCTATGCCCCGTTTATCTTCTGGTTCTGGGATGAACCTCTTAGTCAGGATAAAATGGCTGAAATGGCAAGGGTGATGGGATCGCAGGGATTTAATCCCGGATATACGCATGCACGGAATTCTATGGTGGGAACGCCGGATCTACCTTCTGATCAGTGGCTTGGCGATAAATGGTTCGGTTCATTTTCCGCAGCATTGACGGAAGCTGAAAAGCAAAAGGGTTATCTGGGTTACTGCGACGAATACTGGTGGCCAAGTTTTCAGGCAAACGGCCGTGTGCTGAAACAGCATCCGGAACTGAGGGCAGAATCGCTGAACTGGCAAACGATTGATGCTGCAGAAGGAACCGAAGTGAAAGTTCCTGCCTCTTATTTTGCTGTAGCTGCACAACTGGCAGAACCGGTAGCTGCACTTCCGCCGCAGGCGAAATTTGGTAAATGGATATGGAATCCTGAGGCAAAGGAAATCAAGCATCGCTGCTGGTTCAGGAATACATTTGAGATCCCTGCCGGACGAACAGTAAAGCAGGCAACAATACGGATAACAGCAGATAATGAACTTGTTTTATTTGTAAATGGCAAAAAAACTGCTGATAGCAAAGATTGGGATAAGCCGGTAACAGCCGATGTGACCAGTCTCCTGAAAGCCGGAAAGAACCTGTTGGCTGTGGAATGCAATAATCGCGACGGGAAATTTGGTTTTATCGGAGGCCTGCTGCTCACACTGGACGATGGATCGGTGCTGGAAGTCAAAACAGACAAAACATGGATGACCTCACTTAAGTCAGTTAAGGATTGGGAAATTGACGGTATTGAAAATACCACCGCCTGGGTGCCGGCTAAAGAATTCGGCAATCCCGGCGACAATCCCTGGTCAGTGATCAATAATATAGAGCCATTTGTTCCCGCAATTATCTCCAGTAAATCGCTGCAGATAATAGGTTCAGGTGATGCTTTTGCGTGGAAAGTCCCGGCCGGCGGAATGTGGCGGATCTATACATTCAATAAATACTCACAGAGCGGAGTGGATGGCGGAGCGGTTAATTCGATCGACAACCGGCTTGCAGAGGCCTTTATCAAAATTGCCCTGGACCCTTATGCCAAAAGGCTCGGTGACAAACTTGGAAAATCAATCCCCGGTGATTTTATCGATCATGAAGGGGATTACGGCAGGAAACTGGCCTGGTCAAACACACTCGACAGCTGTTATAAAGCCCGGTATGGCACTGATATCCGTTTGCTCCTGCCGCTGATGGTGAACACGGATGCGGAGGGTAAGTTTGCCAAAGCACGCTGGGAATGGTTCGATATGGTTTCGGATTTATATGCCGCAAATTTTAAGGCTATTACCAGTTGGAACGAAAAACGGGGAATGTATACCACTGCACATGTATGGGAAGAGGGCATTCCAATGCAGGTAAACACCGTGGGCGATCATATGAAAATCCTCCGTTCCGTTACGATGCCCGGACAGGACTGTCTGGGTGCCAAGGCTTTACAGGTTCATGATTTTAAAGAGATTGAATCGGTGGCCGAATTTCAGAACAGCAGGGCAACCACGGAACTGATGGGCGCAGGAGTTTTTGGTAATGCCGGAAATGGCAGCGGTCGGGCAATGCCGTGGGGAACATTCAATCCTTCCTTTCTCAAGCAGGCAGTGAATGCTGTTACTGCATGGGGAATGAGCCATATCATTCCGCATGGCGTTTTCACCACACGAAAACTCACCGGAAATCCTTGGCCACCTGATTGGTATTCTGAAAATCCGATGTTTCCCTGGATGCATATCTGGACAGATTTTGTGCGTCGTTCAAGTTACGTAAACTCAATGGGAAGCCTTGCTCCCGACGTTTTGCTTTATAATCCTATGGAGTCAGCGTGGGTCAATACGCATGCCGGCATGCTCGATAACGCAGTCTGGGATATCCTCGAAGGTAAAAATGACGGAAACCGCACCCAGCTTATTAATACCTCTTATTGCGATGCCATAAATGACCTGACCGATGCCAGGATCGAGTTCTTGGTGGGCGACCGGTATTACCTGAATCAGATGAAGGTGAATAAAGGAACGCTGGTGCTCCGCGATTTTGTGTTCAGCACGATTGTGCTGCCGCCACTGGATATTCTGACTCTCGACGCCGCACGGAAAATTCTTGATTTCACCAAAGCGGGTGGTCATGTGTATTCACTGGGAGAGCTGCCCTCTGCCTCGGCTGAAAATGGGATGAACGATCCGAAAATGAAGAAGATGATTGATCAGCTGAAAGCGCAGGCAACTTTTACAGCTTGTAATGAAAACCTGAAATCAATGCTTGAAAAGGGATCTGCTGGATTGGTAAGCCGCGTGAGCTTTAATTCAGGTTCATTTCCGATGCTCCAGCAGCACCGCCGGATCGATGGCAAGGATTTTTTCTGGCTGGTCAATAATAACGAAAAAGCTGAAACGTGCGAACTGTCCGTTTCCGGCGTTAAGGGAGCAGCATCCCTCTGGAATTGCGAAACCGGATCGATCACTCCGGTTACTTCCACTGATACTGAAAGTGGAAGCAAAATCAACCTGACATTCAAACCTCTCGAAGCTTACTGGGTGGTTTTTGATCCTGAATTACCGATTAATTCCGTGGCTGTACCTTCAGCGCCCGAAAGTGTAATGACGGTTGCCGGCACCTGGAAAGTGACTTTTAATGCTTCGATTCAACCGGTCATGGAATTCCCGTCGGTGCCACCGGCATCCTTCACGGCCGGCCTGGAAAAACCGCTGGAAGACTGGAAAATCTGGCATCTTGAGAAATTCAGCGGCCTGATGGATTACACAAAAACTATCAACATTGAAAAGGTTGAAAAGGAAATGTTTATTGATCTGGGAAAGGTTTGTCACGTTGCCGAAGTTTGGGTTAATGGCCAAACAGTGGGTTCCAGAATGTGGGGGCCTTATGTGTTTGATATCAGCACGGCCGTAAAACCGGGTAAAAATGAAATTATAATTAGAATTGCCAACCTGATTAATAACAGTTACAAGGATATTCAGGAATCGGGACTGATGGGGCCAGTGCAGATAATGGCAAAAAGCAAATAATATGCAAATGAAGAAATTATTGTTGGTCACGGCATTGATTCTGCTCTGTATTACGGCCGGTGCTCAGGTTAATC
>CAILAQ010000129.1 GCA_903832165.1 uncultured Bacteroidota bacterium
GATCTGTGTTACCGAAACAGATTAGCCGGTCGACCGACTCCGGAGCAAGCTCAAGAGTTAAATCCAGCATTCCGGCTTTGACAAACCAGGTATTTACGGGTTTTGTCGTTGCTTTTTGGTGGGCCGATTCGAGCATAGCTTCATCGGGGTCCATGCCTGCTGTTGACCTGAAAACCTGCGCAAGTGACACGATCAGGCTGCCTGTACCACAGCCAACATCAACGATTGAGAGTCCGGGAGCTGCTCCGAAAGAAAGCACAAAATCACGCTGTGCCGGAATGTACGGAAAGATTTGATCGTACCAGGGGCGGATGGAGGGGTAGAAGGACATTGGGTATGGGGTATCGGGTATGGGGTATCGGGTTTCGGGTATGGGGTTTTAATTTTGAGATTCGAAGGCCAGTTTTGAATTTTGAATTATCAGGATCAAGTGGGCTGCTCAGCAAATACAGGCTCCGGACCCACTTGAATTTGTGATTTCAGCATTCAACATTGGTCATGGTCTTTTTTAGGTTTCGGGTTTCGGGTATCGAAGAAGAAGATCGGGGGACGAACGCAAGATCGAAATCGCCCTTACAATTTTAGGGAAATATCCGGGTTCGGCCAAACCAACTTTACCTTAATCGAACCAGCATGACAACGGGGTTGCTGTTTTCGTTGAGGGAGGCAACCATTTGGCGGAACTTAATAGCGGCGGCCGGATCTTTGGGCTCAATGGTATTTTTAATTACGCCTTTCTGATAATCCAGCAGATCGATATGTATTGATAATCATAGCGAATGAACCATTTTGAGGGACTTTCAATGGCATTTAAATCCATCAGGTAATTATCCTTTTCCCTGAGGAATCTGGAATAATCCTTCATCCCATCAATGGGAATCCTGAGCCTGCCCAATTTCCACGAGAATGCAGGAGAAAAAGACATATTCTCCACCTAAAATTAATTGAAACTGATTAATACCTACAGCAAACTGATCATTGAAAAACACCATCGGCGAAGCCTAAAATCCATAGATGATGTATCTTTATGTTTAGTATCAGAAAACTATATCAATGAAAAAGCAATTATCAAACATTTTGCTGATGCTTATTCCGATTTTAAGTATTTCAGCACAGGAACCTGCTGCCAGTGCTCAAGGCAATATTTCCAGCGGGTATATCAATGTTGAAGGTGGAAAGATTTTTTTTGAATCCGCCGGGGCGGGTGAAAACATTGTACTGATACATGACGGCATGGTTCACAATGCAGTTTGGGATGGACAATTCTCTGTCCTGGCAAAGAATTACCATGTAGTCCGTTATGATCGCCGGGGTTATGGAAAATCATCTGCCCCGGAATCCCGATTTTCGAATATTGAAGATTTGAATCAGCTTTTTCTTCAACTGAAGATCGATAAGGCAATTTTGTTTGGCATGTCGGCTGGCGGTGGTCTGACGATAGATTTTACTCTGAAATATCCAGAAAAGGTTACGTCGCTGGTTTTGGTCGGAGCAGTGGTTAGCGGCTATGGTTACAGCACCCATATGTTTATTCGCGGTGGGCACCTTACTCCGTCAATTGCCGCATCATTTTCCGACCCCAAAAAATATATCCAATACTTTGTAAATGATGATCCTTACACGATTTATCCTGAAAATAAAAGTGCAAAAGAAAAATTGAATAAGCTGATGGAGGCCAATGAGCAGAATGCTAAAGGAGCCAGGACTAACTTAATCATACCCTATCAAAGGCCGGCAGTAAAATTCCTGAATGAAATTAAGGTTCCGGTATTAGTAGTTGTAGGTGAATTTGACATACCGGATGTTCATGCACATGCCGGTGTCATTGAAGCAGGGATCCCAAATGCCAGAAGGGAGATTATCGCCAATGCCGGTCATTTGGTCCCATGGGAAAAACCCGATGAATTCAATCAATGTGTTTTCAATTTTTTATACAAGACAAAATTCAACAATCTTCTTAAATCTTCAGGAGGTATCCCGGCGGCAGAATATTACCGAAAGATGCTTGAAGCCGATCCATCATTTAAGATACTTGACAGAAATGAAATGCACAATCTGGCAAGCAGTTATTATGGAAACACAAACTTTAAGGAAGCCATTGAAATCTGCAAATTATATACACTCACCTATCCGAATTCCGAATATGCCTTTCAATTTCTGGGGGATGCCTATGCTCAAAGCGGACAAAGAGATCTGGCCATCAAGAGTTACCAAAAATCTTTGGAGATAAAACCAGGTTTTGAGCCATCCAGACAAGCTCTTGAGAATTTGAAAAAGAAATGAAGTTGATGGTAGCTTTGGGTTCTTCGTTCGCTGCATTAAAAATTAACCGCACC
>CAILAQ010000130.1 GCA_903832165.1 uncultured Bacteroidota bacterium
GATCCGGTTGTTTTAACCAATGAAAGCGTTACCAGGAGAATACAGGAAAACATCACCATGTATGATAAAAATGGTGAGCTTCATTATGATATAATCTCTGCATTCATCAAGTCTTTAAGAGGATCAGATCCAAATGCAGCTGTATATTGGCTTGGACGAATGATTGAAGGTGGAGAAAAGCCTGAATTCATTGCCCGTCGATTATTGATCTTTTCATCGGAAGATATAGGCCTGGCTAATCCAAATGCTCTGCTGCTTGCTAATGCCTGCTTTGATGCAGTGCATAAGATTGGTTGGCCGGAGAGCAGAATCATTCTTTCAGAAGCAACGGTTTACCTGGCAACATGTCCGAAAAGCAATTCCACTTATAAGGCTATCAGTGCAGCACAAGAATTAATCGCCCAAACCGGTGATCTCCCCGTACCACTTCATTTGAGAAATGCTCCTACTAAACTCATGAAGGAGTTGGGATATGGTAAGGATTATCAATATCCCCATGATCAGGCCGGACGCTTTGTTGAAGAAGACTATCTGCCAGAGAAAATCAGAGGAACCCAAATCTGGTCACCGGCTGAAAATCCGAAAGAAAATGAAATCCGGGAAAAGATGAGAAAGTTATGGGGGGATCACTATGACTATTGAACAATACAACTAATTTTCAAAGCACTATGAATATTCCTTTCATTCCTGATATCTCTAAACCCGAAATTGCTAATAGCAGCTTTCTGCTGATTGCAGGCCCTTGTGTTGTCGAAAACAGAGAAACTGTTTTCGAAACGGCATTAGCCCTGAAAGCCATGACTGACAGGTTGAAGATTCCCTTTATTTTCAAAGCAAGTTACCGGAAGGCGAACCGCACAAGAAATGATTCTTTTACAGGTATCGGTGATATTGAAGCACTGGAGATTCTGGCTGATGTTAGAACCAAGCTTGGAGTTCCGGTGATTACAGATGTACATGAATCTTTCGAAGTGGAAATGGCAGCAAGGTATGTGGATATTCTCCAGATTCCGGCTTTCCTTTGCAGGCAGACAGATTTATTGCAGGCGGCTGCTCATTCAGGAAAAACAGTGAACATCAAAAAAGGCCAGTTCCTGTCTCCGGGTTCCATGCGATTTGCCATTGATAAAATCCTTGCAGCTGGAAACAAAAACATCATGATTACAGAGAGAGGTTCAAGTTTCGGTTATGGCGATCTGGTAATCGACTTTCGTTCCATACCCGAGATGAAACAGTGGGGATTCCCTGTCATTCTTGATATCACGCACAGTCTTCAGCAACCAAACCAACCAGGAGGCGTAACAGGCGGTCAGCCTGAAATGATAGAAACTATTGCACGTGCCGGCATCGCAGCCGGTGTTGACGGTATTTTTATGGAAACCCATCCTAACCCTGCAATGGCTCTTTCTGATGGTGCCAACATGCTTCCGCTTGCAAAGGCTGAAAGATTATTGGGCAACCTCCTGACTATTTATCGATTAATTAAGTCACTTGACTCCGTAAAGAATAAATCATGATGAAGGTATGCAGAGGATTCACTGTCCTATTTCTTTTTCTAACGTTTCAAACTGTTAGTTCTCAGACTATCAATGATATAATTACAAAGCACGAAGCAGCAACCGGATTCAACTTTCGCCTGAAAATCAAAACGTTAACTTCCATCGGGCAGATCACTCAGATGGGCAATACTCTTCCCATCAGTATAATTCAAAAGAGACCGAATAAATACAGGTTTGATGTCCATCTTGATGAGGGTCGAATTACCCAGGCTTTTGACGGTATTGCCGGATGGTCATTTAATCCCTTTTCTAGTCAGGACACATTGCCATTGGAAGGTCCTGAACTTGTTCAAATAAAAGAATCTGCCGACTTCGACGGAATACTTCATACCTATCATCAAAAGGGATTTACCATGCAGCTCATAGGCCAGGTAAAAATCGGCAAGATGGATGCGTGGAAAATCCAGATAAAAAAAC
>CAILAQ010000131.1 GCA_903832165.1 uncultured Bacteroidota bacterium
GGGCTGCGGATATAATCAAGAATTGGCTCAGAACAAGATATGCAATTGAATTTTTGAGTGTTTGGGAGCAGATCAATAATCCGAATTTTAAAGTGGTGGAATCTGACCACTTTAAAATGCAAGCCGGTTTGCCAAATTTTGTTTTAAGTGCTTCGGAGTGGATTGAAAAAACCAATGCCAAAGGAATAATCGTGAGGAAAGGAAAATATGGGGGAACTTATGCGCACAAAGACATAGCTTTTGAATTTGGCTCTGCCATTAGTGTAACTTTTAAATTGTACCTGATTACTGAATTCCAACGACTCAAAGAAGATGAGCAGAAACAACTCGGCTGGACAGCTAAGCGCGAACTATCAAAAATCAATTACCATATCCATACAGATGCAATTAAAAACAACCTTCTACCTAATGAATTAACCAACTGATTTGTCTTGCCAATATGGAAAACCTCAATGCCGTTTTTATTCAAGAAAAAATGCCCCAAAACGAACGGCTTGTAAAACTAAACCTAATAGCCATTCAACAGATGCTGGTTTTGCGTGAAGTGGAAAATAGAAAACTGCTGAAATAGTCTGGACTATTGTTCTTATTAGTCTGAGTCTTTGAGATTTTCATGAAATTTGATGATGCATTTGAAAATATTGTAATAACTTTGTAATTACATTTTGAAAAACCTCATGGAAGCATCAATTATCAAAATAGGAAATTCTAAAGGACTCCGGCTTAGCAAGTCGATTCTTGAAAGGTATAATATCAACGATAAGGTTGAGATTATTCTTGAGAAAGGCCGAATCATTTTAAAGCCAATTGACCAACCAAGAAAGAATTGGGAAGCAGCTTTCCGAAAAATGCATCCCGATAACGATGACCGGTTATTAATAAATGATGTGTTTGATAATGAATCGTTCGAAGAATGGAAATAACACAATATTCAATTGTTCTGGTCGACCTGGATCCGACACTTGGCAGTGAAATCAAGAAGACCAGGCCATGTGTTGTCATTTCACCAGACGAGATGAATAAATACCTGAGTACTGTTGTTCTCGCTCCTATGACAACAAACATGAAACAATATCCCACAAGAGTTGCTGTAGACCATGATGGGAAAAAAGGGATGATTGTGATTGACCACATCCGAACGGTAGATAAAATCAGAATAATTAAGAATTTAAGCAAGCTGACAAAATCCGAGATAAAATCATGTAAAGAAGTCATCAAGGAAACTTTTGTAGATTAGAGTAATATTTGAATTCTCATGTATCAATTCGTCGACCCTCCAGAAATCCGAAAAGATAAGCGACTGATCTGGGCAGCCACCCGATCGGTCTGGGAAAATATGGGATACGTTTTGAAAAAAAGAGGAGGAAAAAGCAAAAGTCACTGGAATCTTTTTGTACGCCTTCTCAAAATATTTGCCTTCCTTTTAAGAATAACCGGACAGTATAAAAAAGGATACGGAAACGCAAAGACGATCCACAACACTGAGATCGAATTAAAATTTCCAAACCTCCCGGCCGCCTTCAATGGCTTCCGGATTTTGCATTTATCAGATCTCCATATCGACAGCCTCCCCGGTTTTACCTCCCTTATCATTGATAAAATAAAAGACCTCCGGTTCGATATTTGCCTGCTGACAGGTGATTACCGTATTGATGCCTCGGGAAGTTTCAGCCACATGCTGAAACCCATCAGAATACTCTCGAAATATATACAGGCTCCGTTTGGCACATTTGCCGTGCTGGGAAATCACGACACCTACCTGATGGCACAATATGGAAAAGAATCCGGAATGGAGCTTCTGGTTAACGAATCCGTGGAAATCATTAAGGACGGGCAGAAAATACTGATCACCGGAACAGATGACCCATTCAATTTTTATACTGAATCAGCCTTGCTTTGTCTGGAAACCAAAGGGTACGATTTCAAAATAGCCATGATCCACACTTCTGAGCTTGCCAGAGCCGCTTCGGAATACAAATACGATCTTTACCTGTGCGGGCATACTCATGGAGGCCAGATCTGCATAAAAAATGGTGTTCCTTTGATTTCTCACCAGTTTGAAGGTAAAAAATTCAACCATGGCCTGTGGAAACTTGGAAACATGACAGGCTACACCTCAAGGGGTGCCGGCGTTAGCGGCATGCCGGTGAGGTTTAATTGCCCGGCAGAGGTAACCATCATCAAACTGCAAACCTCCTGATTTACTGCAGACTGCCAACTGCAGACTGAAGACTGTAAACTGTAGACTGAAGACTTTTTTTACCAAAGCCCCCTCTTCCGAAACGCTTCCCTGATCACCTTTTCGTGCTTCCCTCCGGAGCGGCTCTGGTCGCTGCTTATCAATCCATTGGCGAGGTCAGTAATCGGTGTGGTATCTCCCACTGCGATGAGCATCTCCAGACAGGTTGCTGTTATTTCTCCAGCTGCTTTTAAACGGGTTTCGGCATTCGTTGATTTACCCCCGATCTCCAGATAGATATCCCATAGGGCAGTGGCATAAACCGTTCCCTTTTTATAGAACCCGTATTTATTGTAGCCCCTGTCATCAAAGCGATACTTCATGTCGCACCGGCGTGTAGTATCCCAGCTGACGGTTGAATTATTATCCCAGGGAAAAGGGTTGGCACGGTCGAACCCATGAACATTAAACCGATCGCGAAAAACGCACGACAGAAAATCATTGAACCCCTCTTCAAAACTTCCGGCCTCGGCCAGCCGGCTCAGCAAGAAATAGTGCAGCGCATGTCCGAACTCATGCGTAACCACTCCGGGATCACTGGCATCCGGGGTTCCTCCCTCGCCAAAGGCAATGTACACAGGGCCGGTAACCGGGGCTGCAAAATGAGAATTATCAGCTCCCTCAACTCCCTGTGCATCCACTTGGATCGAGCCTGTCATCGCATCATTAAATGCCGGAATATCCAGCGACCGGAGCCACTCCACCAGACGATCAATATAATAGTAAGCCATCACGCTCAGAAAATTCCGGTTGCCAAACGAATAATTAAAGTCGGTTCCGGTAGAAGGCACCCTCAAAGCAGGTTGTTCCTTTTCGGCCATTTTAACCCATTTTCCTTTCAGATAAAATACTCCTGCGATCGGATCATCAAGGTTTTCCAGCTCAACTTCGGTTTGCTCTGCATCAAGTATCGATATGGGTGATCCTCGGTGAAGACCAGAATTCTTCGAAGAAGTCACCGGATCGGGCCAGAAAATTTTCGCCGGCCGGCTGGCATAAAACCTCCTCCGGTCGATTTCTGCTACAATGGTCCCATCCATGGCACTGATCATTACCTCCAGGTGACTCCGGGGCATATCCGAATCTAATCCGATCTGCCACGCGAGCAATTGATGAAAAAAAAGGAGTTCAGGTTCTGAGCAGATAATTTCTTTGAAATCAGGATCATACCGCTCATGTAAAAATTGCAATGCCTCACTATTGGAAATTGTGGCAATCGGTTCCTCAGGCAACAATCGGATACCATAGTCGACCCTGTTAATCAAGGAAATCACCTGTCGATCTGATTTCCTGAGGGTTACATTCACATAAGCACCGTAAACAGGAATATTTTTATGAAACTGCTCATATTTGCAAGTAATTTGAGATCCCCCGTCCTTTTCATCAGACAGTACCAGATCGATTCCTTCCAATCGGAACAAATCAGGATTGGAAGCAAGAAAATCATTCGAAACGGCGGAATTTGCGAGCAAATCGCCGGATGAAGCCTCCGCGAGACCCGATCCGAAAAAACTTCTTACTGCACCGGTTTCCTCATCATAACGGGTTCGTGAATCCATCGGGGTATTGTATCTTCGTAAAAATGTAAAGGTAGAAAATGAACAGAGCTGAAAATCAAATACTGGTAATCTTCGGCGCTTCGGGTGATTTAACGAAAAGGAAGCTTATACCTGCCCTCTATTCGCTTGAAATTCAGGACCTATTGCCCGAAAAATTTGCAATCATCGGGGTAAGCCGTAAAGACCTTTCGGACGATCTTTTTCGCGAAGAGCTCAGGGATGGATTGAATTCATACTCAGGCAAGCCGGATAAAAATATAATCAATGGATTTTTACAGAAGGTTTATTATCAAAGCGTTGATGCGCAGAACGCCGCTACATTTATCGATTTAAAAAACCGGCTTGAAGCACTCCAATTCTCGTTGGATATTCCGGCAAATACCATTTACTATTTGTCCACCCCCCCGAGTTTATACGGGATTATTCCAGATAACCTTGCGAGGCATGGACTGAACGACCAAACCGGAGGCTGGAAAAGGGTCATCATCGAAAAGCCCTTTGGATATGATTTGCAGAGTGCCATCGAACTGAATAATTCGCTGCAAAGGGATTGGCTCGAAAGCCAGATATACCGCATCGACCATTATCTGGGTAAGGAAACCGTACAGAATGTTTTGGTTACCCGCTTTACTAACGGGATTTTCGAACCTCTGTGGAACCGAAATTACGTTCATCATGTTGAGATAACCTCTGCTGAAAGTCTGGGTGTGGAAAAGCGCGGCGGATATTATGAGGGCTCAGGAGCGTTGCGCGACATGATCCAGAATCATCTGCTTCAGGTGGTCGGGCTTATTGCCATGGAACCGCCGGCCTCACTGAATTCTGATGCGATCCGGAATGAAACAGTGAAAGTTCTGCAGTCGATACGACCTTATGCTACTGAGGATATTATGCGATCGACGATACGCGGGCAGTATGTGGCATCTACGATCAAGGGCGAAAAAATTAAAGGTTATCGGGAAGAAGAGGGGGTAAGCCCTGATTCAAAGACCGAAACCTTTGCCGCCTTGAAATTTTATATCGATAACTGGCGCTGGGGCGGGGTACCGTTTTATATCCGCACCGGCAAGAAGCTCCCGACCAGGGTTACGGAGGCTGTGATCCATTTTAAACGTACACCGCATTACCTCTTTGCAAATAAATCAAATGGAGAAGCACACAATCAACTGGTTATCAGAATACAGCCGGATGAGGGCATTCTTTTGAAATTCGGCATGAAAACTCCGGGGGCGGGATTTGATGTTCAAACCGTTAACATGGATTTTCATTATTCTGATTTATCCATCACTCATATACCAGAGGCTTATGAAAGGCTGCTGCTCGACTGCATGACAGGCGATTCCACTCTTTATGCCCGTGCCGATGCAGTTTTGGCTGCCTGGAATTTCCTGGATCCAGTACTTCAGGAGTGGAAGAATAATCCATGTTTTCCGGTTCAAGGTTATCCGGCAGGTACCTGGGGTCCGGAAAAGGCAGATGATTTAATTGAAGAAATTGACATGACATGGCGCTATCCGTGTAAAAACTTATCGGACGATGGCATCTATTGTGAATTATAAATATGGAACCAAAAATTAAAATATTCCCGGATTTTGATGGATTAGCTGACTATCTAATAGCTCGGATTCACAGACAGTTACTTAAAAAAACAGATGGACAGTATTATTCCATTGCGCTATCCGGAGGATCAACGCCAAAAGCTATCTTCAAGATCATCATAGATAAACACATCAATAAAATCGATTGGTCGAAGGTTGCATTTTTCTGGGGTGATGAGCGGTGTGTTCCACCGTCAGATTCCGAAAGCAATTACCGGATGGCCTATGAAAATCTTTTTAAGCATCTTAACCTGCCGGAATTGAATTTTTGCCGGATTAACGGAGAAGATGAGCCGGAAGGGGAAGCAAAAAGGTATGGGGAACGGGTCGATTTCATGCTGCCGCATGTTGATGGAATTCCTCAGTTTGATATGGTTTGGCTGGGATTAGGTGAAGATGGGCATACGGCTTCCATCTTTCCGGAAAATATCGGCTTATTCCATTCTGATAAACTTTTTGAAACCAGTGAACACCCGGTATCCGGCCAGATAAGAATTACCGCCACCGGCAAACTCATCAATAGTGCAAAAGAGGTTTTATTCATCGCGACCGGTTCCGCCAAAGCCAGCAAAGTTGCCCAGATTCTTGAAAAAACTCATGGCTGGGAATTACTGCCGGCATCACTTGTCAACCCGACACATGGCCAGCTTATCTGGTTGCTCGACAAGGCCGCGGGCGCTGAACTCTTAATTTGACAATTTGCTAATGTGACAATGTGCTAATGTGCTAATGTGCTAATTTGCTAATGTGCTAATGTGCTAATTTGCTAATGTGCTAATTTGACAATTTACCAATGGGAGATTGGATTCTCTTATTAATAGCCGTGGGTTTCAACCGGAGGATTCAAATCAGTTTCCGTGCAATTTCCTCTTTCGAAACGTAACCGGATTTTATACCTTCATTCATGGCATTGAGTAATCCCAAATCAAGCATCTGCTCTTCTGATAAAACCTTGCTCTTTATTCCCATTCGCTTGGCTAACTGAACAAAAAGCCGAATGGCTTCCTTATCTTCAGTCGAGATGATGATGCTGTTCATAATCAATTTTTTACGCTCCAAAATTAATAATTCCATGCGATTTTCTATTGTCTTCATTTTTTTACAATTTAGTTACATCAGTTATAGATGCACTAACGATCCCCAAATGGAAAAATCCAGAGAGAAATTTTAATCCTGCTTTTAAATATCACTCACCCCAGTCACCTGTCACCCGTCACCAGTCACCTGTTATTCGTCGCAATTCTATAATTGTTACCTTTACACTTATGACAAATTCCCTACCCCAATGAAGCTGCCTGCCCACCGCCCAAACCTGTTCCTTAAATCTTTTTTCTTTTTCCTGATTTTTGCCCTGTGCCTTGTGCCTTGTGCCTTGAGTCAGGTTCTCGAAAACCAAAACATAAAGGCCAAATACAATGCCCGAGGTATTAATTCCATCACCTTCCCGGGCGATCCCACAAACGCCAATCTTCTTCAGGGCTCCCTGGGAAACCCGGCGGTAAGATATCGTGTTGGGGAAGGAGACTGGCTCGAACTATATCAGGATGAAAAAAGGCTCACTGAAGAGGGCAGAGGGCAGAAGGCAGAAGGCAAAAATCAGGAAAAAGAATCAGGGAAAAAGATTAAGTATGTCGATTATATTCCGGGGATGCCGCTGAGGATGGACCAGAGTTTTACGCTTGGGGAGAAGTGGATCGATTATGAGATCGGCATTGAGAGCATGATGAATTTTCCGGTCACGATAGGTGATCTGGCGATTCCGATCCCCTGGAGAACACCGGGCGGCGAAGATCCGAAGGAGATATTCGAGGAGTGCTTTACCAAGCATAATTTCATCTCAGGCAACGGTTCATTCATCTATTTCACCAAACCATCCGGACAGCCACCCTACTTGCTGATCACCGTTCGACCAGGCACCAAGCTGGAATATTTTACCAATAACGGAGGCTTTCTGGCCTATATCCATTCTGCACATGCTGCAAATCTTGAGACCCGCGGCACCTGGCGTCAGCCGAATACTTCAATCACACTTGATCCTATAAATGGCAAGAAAAGTCGGGTGAATTATGGATTTCGCATTCAGTGGGCTCAGAGCTATCAGGAGCTTCGCAATCTATTGTATGACAACGGATTGTTTGACATCCGTGTGGTACCGGGGATGACTGTCCCGGAAGACCTGACCGCCCGCTTTTCACTCCATACCAAGAATAAAATCGATTCGATCAAGGCAGAGTTTCCTCATCAAACAGATATTACTTTTCTGAAAGAGGAGCCCGCTGATCATTTCCAGTATGAGGTCCGATTTCGCAAACCCGGCGAAAACAAGCTGATTATCCACTTCAATGGAACCCTCACCACACAGCTTGAATTTTTCTCTTGCCAGCCCCTCGAAACTCTGTTTAAAAAACGGAGCAGCTTCATTGTCAATCATCAGCAGCACCGTGATTCCACAAAATGGTACAATGGGCTTTATTCTGTCTATGACATGAAGAATAAGGTACTCCGCGGGCCTGATAATACCGATGGATTCGATTTCTGGTGGGGATATGTGCTTGCCTGCGATGATCCTGCCCTGTGCAAGGCACCCTTCGTTGCCGCAAAGAATGTGGTTTTTCCGGATCAGAAGGAGATTGAATCGGTGGAATACTATCTGAAAAACTTCGTCTGGGGAAAACTTCAGCGTACTGATCAGGAAACACCCTATCCATATGGCATTTACGGAACACCAAACTGGATGGTGAACCGCGATCCGGTGCTTCGAGCCGGTGTCAAAAACCGCAATCTCGATAAGATGAATGTCTGGCGTTCATACGATTACCCGCATATGGTCATGCTTTACTGGCACATGTATCAGATCGCTAAAATGTATCCGGGTATGGTTCACTACCTGAATGCCGACCAGTATCTCGAGCGGGCCTATCAAACTGCAAAGGCCTATTTCACTTATCCATACGAGATATTGCCCTGGTACGAAACGTATAAGTGGGGATGTTATAATGAGCTGGTTATCCCGGAGATCATTAATGAACTCAAGGCAAAAGGCAAAAGGCAAAAGGCAAAAGGGAAGGATGAAGATGCAGGGAATAAGGCTGAAGTATTGCGCCATGAATGGGAGAAAAAGGTGAAGTATTTCGTGTATGACGATAAATATCCGTTCCGGAGCGAGTACAGTCTGGACCGTACGGCTTTCGAATCGTCCTATGCCTTAGCTAAATATGGAACTTTGAATAAGATGAAGCCCGATTCGAATCTTTGGTTCGACAAGAATAAGCAGAAGTGGTATTCCCATCCGAAGGTAAATCAGGCCGACTCGCGCGACTTTATGGAGCGGCAATTAATGGGTGGACTGGCAGTAAGAGGATGGCTGGAAACAAGTTATTATTTATTGGGAGCCGATTTTACTTCCAGCTCCGATGGTGGTTCCATGAGTTATATGGCCAACATGGGGGGTTGGGGCATACTGGATTATGCCGTGAATTTTGCAAAAAATCCGAACGACTGGCTCCAGCTCGGTTATGCGTCTTACCTGTGCCACTGGGCACTGATGAATGCCGGAACCCCGGAAAACAATTACGGATTCTGGTTTCCGGGAAAGGAAAACGACGGGGCCAGCGGATGGACATTCAACAACTCGAAGTGGGGTCATGCATGGATTCGCAAGGATGTTCCGCGCGGGCCGTGGAACTACGACGGAGAGATTGATCTTGGCTATGGATCGTCGACGCGAATGGCAGCCACCATTCTTACCCGGGATTCGCTGTTCAGCTGGATTGCTTATGGTGGTTCACTTAAACAATCTTCTAAATCGATGGATGTTGTTCCCCGGGATGGCCTTCGTAAAAGATTCTATGCCATCCTGCCCGAAAACCGCATCACTCTTGAGCTGGACCGTGATGGATTTGCTTCAGAAAAGCCTATCCGGGTAGATAATGATTTCGGACAGATCAGTTTTGAGCTCGAAAACAGGACGAATAACATCCACACAACCAATCTTACCGTACATTCAAGCCTTGCCAAAAGCATTTCCATAAGAGTCAGCAATAAAGCTCTAGCCGCAACAAAAACTGGCGAAAACTGGGTATTCTCCATTCCGGTAACCGGAAAGCAACCTTCCATAATTCTAACCCTAAAATAATCTAAGTATCCCCCGGTTGGAACCCGCGGCTCTTAATAAGAGCATCCAATCTTCCATTGGCAAATTGTCCAATCAGCACATTGGCACATTGGCAAATTGGCACATTACGAAAAAACCGCCCCAGTAGAAGAGGGCGGTCTTTCGAAATTATAGGATTATTATCGGCAGATAATCAGCTTGATGTTGAAAACAGGCCATAATCATGCCCGATATGCTTAAATGCTATCCATCAACAATTTACAGATTTACTCCATTTGAAATAATTCCATTAAATGACAAATCCTTCCCATTACCGGAATTTGAATACTCCTCCCAATTCTGCATATTTGTTATTAATTAGTCAATTAGCAAATTAGCTGATTTGCAAATTTAAAATCTCCCATGAAACACCTCCTCTCCCCAATTCCCGCGCTGGCCTTGATAATAGTGATGGCGTCGTGCCAGCCAACCACGTTCCAACGCGATCTGTCAGGCACCTGGAAATTCCGGATCGACTCGCTGGATGAAGGGGTAAATCAGAAGTGGTTTGCCGGGACTTTTCCGCTCGACACGTTACACTTGCCAGGATCATTGGCGGAGAATGGCAAAGGGTTTCCGGTGACTGTCAAAACAAAGTGGACCGGACAGGTGGTGGATAAATCATGGTTTACAGGTGATAAATATGAGAAATACCGTAAGCCGGGAAACGTGAAGATTCCGTTCTGGCTTCAACCGGAATTCTACTATGTTGGAGCCGCCTGGTATCAGCGGGAAATAAAAATTCCGTCAGCCTGGAAAGGCAAACGAATTGTACTCACC
>CAILAQ010000132.1 GCA_903832165.1 uncultured Bacteroidota bacterium
ACCCCCCCCTATTTTTCTGCCTGTCTTCTGTCTTTTTTGTCTTTTTTTCTCTCCACCCCCCCTATTTTTTGATATACATCGGATATTTTTTAAGTTTGCCCGATAAATGTCGAAAATATGGAAACACTTGCCGCTGTCGCCCCGGCTATAGATACCGGAGCCACCGCCTGGATGCTCACCTCCACCGCGCTGGTTCTGCTGATGATACCCGGACTGGCCATGTTCTACGGTGGTCTGGTGAGATCGAAAAACGTACTGGGAACGATCATGCACAGCTTTGTGGCCATGGGGATCATTGCTGTATTATGGGTGATCTGCGGATACAGCATGTGTTTCGGCAAGAATGTGCTTGGTGGCTGGATCGGGTGGAGCTCCGACTACTTTTTCCTCAAGGGGATCGATACGAGCATCATGAGTGCGGGTATACCCGAATATGTATTTTCGATGTTCCAGGGCAAGTTTGCCATCATCGCTCCGGCCCTGATAGCGGGTGCTTTTGCGGAACGCGTTTCCTTCAAGGCTTACTGTTTTTTTATCGCCCTTTGGAGCTTGTTTGTCTACAATCCGCTTTGCCACTGGGTATGGGCTTCTGATGGGTTTCTGTTCAACCTGGGACCAAAAGGCGCCATCGACTTTGCCGGGGGCACCGTGGTACATATTTCAGCCGGTGTGAGCGGATTGGTTGCGGCGCTATACCTCGGAGCAAGGCGTGGATATCCCTACCAGGTGATCCGGCCGAACAACCTGGTGATCACGATGCTTGGGGCAGGATTACTCTGGGTGGGCTGGTTTGGTTTTAACGCCGGGAGCAGCGTTTCCAGTGGTCTGAGTACCGCGCAGGCGCTAACGGCCACGCAGGTGGCAGCCGCGTCAGGTGCCCTGGCCTGGATGATCATCGAAAGCATGCACCAGGGAAAAGCAACTGCTCTGGGATTTGCCAGCGGAATCCTTGCCGGACTGGTGGCGGTTACTCCCGCAGCCGGTGTTGTTCAGCCATACGGAGCCATGATCATCGGTATGGCAGCTTCCATGATCTGCTACCTTGCCATCATGGTTAAGAACAGGCTTGGGTACGACGACAGTCTGGATGCATTCGGCATTCACGGTATCGGCGGAATCACGGGAGCACTCCTGCTGGTCTTCTTTATCCGCCCTTCCTGGATGACAGAAGCAGCAGCAGCAGCCGGCGGCACCTGGACTCTCTGGAGCCAGCTGGGCATTCAGGCAATTGCCGTTGGGATCGCGATTGCTTATGCCGCCGTTATGACCTGGGTACTGATCTTTGTACTGAATAAATTTATCAGGTTCAAATCATCTGAAGAGGATGAAATGGCCGGTCTCGACCGCTCCTATCACGGGGAAAGAGGATACGGAATGTTAAACCCGAGCTAATAAGATCGAATAAAAAATATCGGCAATGAAGCTAATAACTGCCATTATCAGGGAAGTTCAACTGGATAAGGTGCGCGAAGCACTAATCGAAGCTGAAATCAAGCGAATTACTGTCAGCCGGGTTTCAGGCCATGGCCAGCAGCGGATTGAAGAGATGTATCGCGGACAGATCATTATTCCCGACCTGATCCCGAAAATCAAAATTGAAATTGCCGTAAACGATGCATTTGTTGATATTACAGTTGATGCCATTCTTAAATCGGCACGCACCGGTGGTACCGAAGGACGCGTAGGTGACGGTAAAATTTTCATCACCCCGCTGGAGGAATGCATACGGATACGCACAGGGGAAAGAGGCGGAACGGCTATCTGAAAAAAATCGTCCGAATATCCGCTACGCTCTAAACCTTGCAGGTTGAATGCAGTCTATAAGGTGTCTGTAACAAATCCAGACCACTTATTATTCAATATTCAACCTGATTAAAATGAAACTCTATTCACTCTTCATCTCGCTTTTTGTCTCTGTTTTGCTAATTACTTCCTGCAGTAAAGGACCTAAACCAGTTGCAGCTTTCACTTTCGAACCTGCCGAAGCCTTAGCCCGCGATACGGTAAAATTCAGCAACCAATCCACTGATGCCGCCACCTACAGCTGGAATTTTGGTGATGATTCCACCTCAACACTGGAAGCACCCGGACATATATATCTGACCGGAGGCACCTATACTGTAACATTAAACGCAACCGGCCCGGGCGGAACGAAATCAGCCTCACAAACTGTAACCATACTGCCATCCATAACCGGAGGCTGGACCAGCACCTTCACCGATAGAATGCGCAGTGTAACAGGATCTTTGAACCTGGTACAGCACATTTCGGGCTCCCTCACAGGAACAGCACAGGTGACCAATAATGCAGCGCTCGCTCCATTAAACAACATCAGTAACATAACCGGCCTGGCGATTGTCGTTGAAACCACGAGTAATGGTTCAAAATATGCTTTTAAGGGCACGATTAATGAAGCCTACGATATGATTCAGGGTAGTTTTTTCCTGGATGGTGTACGCCGGAGTGACTGGTACTCTCTGAGAAAGAGGAATTAAAGCAAGTCTGTTTATCAGATCTACTGATTTTTTCTGATGGCTTTGTGAGCCTTCCTCTTGCTTACGGTTTTATTACGGAATTCGTTTGAGATTACGCTGATATTTCCGTCCACCTCCAGAACTGCAAGGTCAACCTGGTCAACTGAGTTTACTCCGTGTTCACGGATAGCCTCCATTAATTCATCCATGGTAAATCGGGCTTTTCGCAAATTTGCCTGATTTACCCTGCCTTGATAAACCAGCAGTATTGGGCTGCCCTCCAGCACTTTGCCGAATTTTGGGAAAAAATAAGAAGCCTGCTTAAGGAGGAAATTCACAAAAAACAGAGACCCAGCGGCAACCAGTCCGCCAGGCAAACTTGTATTGGTTCCAACCATGGCATTTTGAACGGCATTGCTGATGAGGAGGATAAAAACAAGATCGATGATGGACAGCTGAGAAAGCTCCTTCTTGCCAAACATCCTGATTCCCAAAACGATAAACAAATAGACAGCCACTGAGCTGAAAACTATGTTCAGGTATTCACTCTTGAAGATTTCCATAGAGCCAATTTAATCAATATTAAACGGCAGCTTTTGGCAATGTGAAAATAAACCGGCTTCCCTTACCCAACTCGCTCTCAACCCGGATTTTTCCACCGTTTCTCTCGACAAAGTCCTTACATAAGATCAATCCCAAACCGGAACCTTTTTCACGGTTCGTTCCCGGTGTTGATTGAATGACCTTTGATTTAAACAGATTTCCTGCGAATTCCGGGGTCATTCCCACTCCGGAATCTGCAACTTCTATTTCGATCTGCTCACCGGCAGATCTTGCCGAAATAGTAATGATACCGCCATTTGGCGTGAATTTAAGAGCATTCGACATCAGGTTTCTAACCACAAGATCGATGGTATGCAAATCAGCAAATGCAATGAGTTCTCCTTCTGCTTTTTCCTGGATCGATAAAGATTTTTGATTGGCACCTGTTGCA
Source organism: uncultured Bacteroidota bacterium (assembly GCA_903832165.1). Classification (GTDB taxonomy): domain Bacteria; phylum Bacteroidota; class Bacteroidia; order Bacteroidales; family UBA12481; genus UBA12481. The sequence goes on from CAILAQ010000132.1 coordinate 3,469, forward strand.
AATAGCGTTACGTTCCGATGGATTAATTCCCTGACAGACAGATTAACGGACACTAGCTCAAATCTTTCCGATTGGCTCACCGACCAGCTAAGCAGGTTCTCAAGCAACCCCAGTGTTGTGATCGATGCCCTTTTCAGCTCTGCCAATAATTTATTTCTGTTTTCATTTGTCAAGTCATAATCATCATCCGTAAGAACGTCGATTATAGGTATGAAATTGCCGATGGGTCCCCGCAGATCATGTGCAATTATGGAGAACAGCTTACTTTTTGCAGCGTTTGCCTCCTTTAAGCCGGCTTCGCTCTGTGTTAATTCATCCTGAATTCTTTTTCCATCAGTAATGTCTTCTTTTACGGCAACATAGCTGATAATTTCCCCGCCCGAATCCATCATTGGAGAAATCACGGCAGATTCCCAATATAATGATCCGTCCTTCCTTTTATTATGAAAGGTGCCTTGCCATTTCTTGCCGGAACTTATAGTAGCCCAAAGCCCTTTATACTCAGAATCAGGGGTCTCCCCTGATTTCAATACACTGGGATTCTTTCCCATAAGCTCCTCTGCTGAATAGCCTGTTGATTCAACTGCCTTAGGGTTTACAAATTCGATATAACCTTTCTGATCAGTAACAATAATACTTACCGGGCTCTGCTCCACCGCCTGTGACAGTTTCCTCAACTCTGCCTCTGCCGTCCGGCGCTCGGAAATGTCATGCGCGATTCCAATTGAACACCATTCCCCTTTATAATGGAATGCCGACAAGGATAGTTCAATGGGGAACTCCAATCCCGATTTATGAATGGCGAAAGTTTCCTGTGTTTTGTCAATAATATTGCCCCGGCCAGTTTTCTGAAATATCGGGAATCCTTTATGATGAGCGGGCAGGTAACGTTGCGGAACCATGATCTGATGCAGGTTTCTACCCATTATTTCATCGCGGGAATAGCCCAGAGTGGCAGCAGCAGCTGCATTCCAAAAGGTTATATTCCCTTTGCCATCAAGCATGATGACCGGATCCCTCACGGAATTTGTGATGGCATTCAGTAATCCCTCCTTCTCATCGAGCAGCTCTTTCATATGCATGCTCTCCGAAATATCGCGGGCAACTGCATAAAGGAACTTCCTGTTTTCGGCGGTTTTCGCTCTCCATTCCAACCATTTCCAGGATCCATCCTTGCTGCGGAAACGGTTTAAGAAATTTAATGTTTCACCACCGTTCATCTGAAGGGCCACCTGTTTAATGGCAGATGCAGCATCATCAGGATGAATGAATTCGACGAAATTCCTGCCAATCATCTCATCGACAGTATATCCCAGTGTTGTTTCCCATGCGGGATTCATACGGATAAACAGGCCATCACCGGATACAATGCAAAACAAGTCGGGACTTATATTAAAGAACACATCCGATGCGGGATCACCACTCAAATCTTGCATTTTACCATTAATATCAGACAGGTTATCCATCATTTATTACATTTTCGGAGACAAAGGAACAACAAAAATTCAAGATTATCAGAGAGAAAGAAAGCCATTAATAAACTCCGTAAGGAATGCCGGAAGAATACCCAGAAAAAGTATTCCGATAAGAACAATGGCCAGAACCATTCCGCCAGCGGGTGGTAACCCAAAATATCGCTCACTGTCTGATTTTGTGAACATGGTCTTTATCACCCTCAGATAATAAAACAGGCTGATGACAGAATTGATGACCAGGCTGAATGCCAGTATCCAGAATCCTGCCCGCACACCTTCGAGAACCAGGTAAAACTTAGCAATAAAACCGGCAGTCAGTGGAATACCAGCAAGGGAAAGAAGCGCTAAAGTGAGGACCACAGCGATCCGCGGGTTCTTCCAGAAAAGACCTTTCAGATCATCAATATCTTCTGCATCGCGTTCGCAGACAGAAAGAATGGATATGATACCGAATGTACCCAGTGTGGTGATCATGTAAGAAATCAGGTAAAATATAGCGGCCTGAACGCCGTAAACCGTTCCGGTAAGCAGGGTGATCATGAGGTAACCCATATGTGCAATGGAAGAGTAGGCCAGTAGCCGTTTAAAGTTCGATTGCTTCAGCGCCAGCAGGTTGCCGGTGAACATAGAGAAGATGGCAACAACAGATATCAGGACAACCAGTACACTATTCTGTGATCCGTTTATCTGGGTAAAAAATCGTATAAAAACAGCGAGAATCGCTCCTTTGGAAACCGTTGCTATAAAGGTGGTTACCGGAGCCGGTGCCCCCTGGTAAATATCCGGTGTCCACATATGGAAGGGCACCAGCGCGAGCTTGAATCCAATTCCCGTGAGCATCATCGCAAATCCGGCAAGCAGAACCGGCGACAGTCCGCCTTCGTCAAAAGCCGCAGCAACGCCGGCGAAACTCATCTCACCGGTAGCGGCATAAATAAGGGCCATCCCGAATAACAGGAAGGCCGTTGCAACCGAAGCGATCACGAGGAATTTCACCCCGGCTTCAATGGAATAATCGCGGTGTTTCAGGTAAGCAATCATTACATACAGCGATATGCTCAAGGTCTCCAGTCCCAGAAAAAACGTAACAAAATGATTGGCCATAACCAGTACTGAAGCTCCCAGCGTTGCGATAAAAAGGATAATAAAATACTCCTCCCGCTCCCCGCTTTGATTATTCAGGTACAGAAAAGAAATCACGGTGATCAGCAGGCTGACACCAAAAACAGCACCCAGAAACAAAATACTGAACCCATCCATGATCAGCAGAGGTTCTATCTTATAGGGAATATAGGGCACTGTGAAAAAGAGAGATGCTAATGCTGCGACAAACATCAGCAATGAAAAAACATAGACAACCTTAAAGTTCCTGGCTATGGTAATGGTCAGCATCATGATGATCGGGGCGCTTGCCACGACCAGCAGGGGAAGGAGACACAGAAAATCAAGTTTTGTCATAAAACTGCTTTTTCGTTAGCGTGGAGAATCTTCTGGACAGCCGGTTTTGAAGAGTCGAGTACCGGACGAGGGAAGA
>CAILAQ010000133.1 GCA_903832165.1 uncultured Bacteroidota bacterium
GGATGATTATTGGCAGCCAGATTTGATTGAAAAGCGGTTAAAATTGACCTCCCGTCCAAGACAGGGACAAATTCTCTGGAACCGGGGAAGGAGTAATTCAATTTGGCTGGAATCAGTGAATATTTTTTCGTTATTATATTAACGCATTGATTATCTGATAGAAACATTTACCTTTATTTTTAGGGCAATTAAAAAAACCAGTATGACCGGTTATTATGATTACCATATTCTGCATAAGAACCCGACAAATCAGGATAATAACGCAAATAATGAAAACTCGATTGACCATTTTTGTTATGGTTTCATTTCTCCTTTTTGCGGCATTGCTCACGTGTTGTACCAAGGATTTTCCCGAAAAACCTTTTAAGGCCATTTCCATCACGCCCATATCAGATAATATCCCATATCAGGCTCTTGGGAGCGGAAAAATTCTTTTTCAAAGAAACAATAATGATAAAAATCAATTAAATCAAAGCGGTTTTCATGTCATTGAAATTGATAAAAAATCCACTTATGGGTTTAAAATGAATACAGGGTATGCAAATCCTAACATTTCACCTGATGGTACCAGAATTGCGTGTACCTTATATCTGGGACTGGAAACATGGTATGACGTTTGCATCCTTAATACAGATGGATCACATGGTTATCCGGTTTTTCAATCCCAAGGCCAGGGCCGATACCCCACCTGGACGCCGGATGGGGCAAAGATTATATTATGGGAAGATGGGACACCTGGGGCGGTATATAGTCAGTCGCCCGTTGAAAATGCCACCGACAACACAGTGTTAATCCAGTTCACTTACAAGAAACCTCCGGGCTGGCTTCTAGTCCCATCGGGAGGTTTCACAATTTCCAAGGACGAAAAGACTATTGGTGTAAGCGGTGGCTACGGAACTGATGGTATGTTCTTATAGATCCGTCAGTTTCAGGAACATCTGCAGTGGTTAAATTATTATCGATGAAAGATAATGAATGGTTCGAGTCGCCTGTTTTCTCTCCGGATGGACGGAAAATTGCTTTCCTGTCACTGGTTTTCGATGCTCAGGATGCTTTCAAGAACATTTCAGTAAAAAGCATGGATCCTGACGGGAAAAACCTCACCTTGCTGGTGGAAATGAATACAAGTGGCATTATAATTGGATACAATCCGGGTCGGAGGAACTCTGTTTCACTTTGCTGGTCGCCTGATGGCACAAAGATTCTCTTTACGCTACCGGCAAAGGAAAACAGCTGTTCTCTTTTTGTGATCAATTCAGACGGTTCCGACTTAACCCGGATTACTGATAATACCACTGCTTTTGATATGGATGTTTCCTGGTCGAAATAAGTTTGCTGACGCTCATCAAATCTTAAACGACCACAAACCCGACCTTGTACAAATTTTAAAAGCTAAAGAAAATTCAGGGCCAGACCGTTGCCAGTGGGGCTGATAGTGAATGACCTCTTTTTGGAATAAGGATTCATCAGTTTTTTGAATGAACGTCCCACCACTTCCCCGATGGCCCAGCCGGGTAAACACAAACAGGAACGCTCATGCCGAGAGCGCTTTGGGCATGGAATCCCGGATAACCGGCTTTGCTCATCCAGCCGCTGTCGACCGAGAGCCGGTACCATTTCCAATCGGTCCCCCACTTGACCATTGCATAGGTGCCTATCCCCCCGGCCAGGTAGTTAAGTCCATAATTGTATGTTAAGCTCCCAAAGGCGTTCTTGCCCATTTTATGAAAGACTTTTAATGGTGATACGATTTTATAGGCGGGCAGACTGTCCTGACCATTCGCGCCAACCGTCAGCATTAACGGTATCACTAACCAAGCAAAAACAGATCCTGTCTTTTTCATTTAGTTGATTTTTCCCAGCAAACTCAAGGTATAAGTAAGTGGAAAAACGTTTAAAAGATCAACCTCTGGCAGACCTTACTGTACAACCTGTGCCGAGGGCAGACAAATCTATCCGTTTGTTCTGCTATATCTGGTCTGGTGATTCCTCCGTTAATAATCCTAATTTTGAAACGAACGTCCCCGAACACATTGAAATCTGTTAGTAATAAAAGTGAAAATTTATGTCCCAAATAATCAGAAAGCATAAGAAACTGTCTATTTTTTTGTTGGTGCAATTCCCTTTGATATTTTCCGGCATTTTGTCTGTGGCACAAACACCTGTTGTCCCCTCAAATGCTGAGCTTACCCGTCCGTTTGGAAAACAGGATACGGAATTATTCAAAAATCCCCCGAAAGTTTATCATCCGGAAACATGGTTTCATTTCATAGGCGGAAACGTTTCAAAAGCAGGGATCACGGCCGACCTGGAGGCAATTGCAAAAGCAGGCATTTCAGGCATTCAGCTATTCCACGGGCAATTTGGAGGCCCGTGGCCGGGTGTTGAACCTCAGATTGCCTGCCTGAGTCCGCTCTGGGATGATGCAGTAAAACATGCAGCCGGGGAATGTCGTCGGTTAGGGTTACGCTTTACCATGCAAAACTGTCCTGGATGGGCCATGTCGGGAGGGCCCTGGATTGAACCATCCAATGCCATGCGCAGCCTGGTCTGGAGCCGGACTGATGTTGGCAGCGGACCGATAAATCAGGTCCTTCAGATCCCTCAACCCAGCAAGGAAGATTGGAGGGATTATAAAGATATTGCCGTCCTGGCATTCCCTTCACCCAGGGGAGATGATGGAGGGATTCTGAAGCCACAATCAGTCAAAAGCGATACTTCCCTCCCATGGAAAGAGTTCCTGTCCGGTGAAGCAAAAGATAATTTTAAGTTAACGCCGGCCTCTCCAAAGAATCCCCATTGGGTTGAAGTGACTTTTCCGAAGCCGGTTGTCATCCGTACGGTCGAATTTTCTGACGTTCAGGGGTTCAATCATGCCTGGAATTTTGCACCCGGGGTTCAGGTAAAAGTTACAGCCATCCTCCCGGGAGGAGAAATCCGGGAAATTCTTAATACCCCGATGCCCATGGCTGCCTGGCAATCTGATGACCCGATTTCTTTGGCTTGCGACGAAACTGA
>CAILAQ010000134.1 GCA_903832165.1 uncultured Bacteroidota bacterium
ACCAGAAATATTTGTTACTGTCAGATCTCTCTGTCCAAACTGAATTCCAGGTAGAAACCTGACATCCATAAACTTATTCAATCGGTAGTCTGTGATCAGATTTATATTGATACCAGGGTTTCTGATCAGTTCAACTTTGTAGTCTGGTTTTGGAATAATGGTAAAACCGGAAGTACTGATTCCGATAGAATACCCAAAGTGAAAGATCTGATAATCGGCCAAAACCATATTCTTTGGTTTCGATCTTTGCGACATAGCCGGCAGACCTGCTATTACAAGAATTATCAGGATTATTCCTTTTCGTGCTGACATGCAGAATTTCTTCATTGGCTTAAATAACTGCTAAAACGCTAAGAAAAGTATTTCATCAGATTTTTTTTATTCCGGTGTACATTCCGCAGATACCGGCAGACAGCGGTTTATACCGGGTCTCCGAAAATCCTGCGCGGTTCATCATAGCAACAAATTCATCTCCCTTTGGGAATGCCTCCACAGAATCAGGAAGATAGCGATAAGCAGAAAGATCCCGCGAAAACCATCGGCCTATAGCCGGCACCATATTGTGAAAATAGAACCGGTATCCGGCACGAAGCCATTTCTGCCGCGGAAGTGAAAACTCAAGTATAGTAAGCTTCCCTCCGGGATTAAGCACTCTTAAAATCTCACTGAGCCCAAGTTCCGGATCACTGAAGTTCCTCACTCCGAATGCAACCATAGCAGCATCAAAGGTTGAATCCTCAAAAGGCAGGCATTCACAGGCTGCCTCAATCAAAGTTATCTTTTCTGACAGTCCTCTTGCCAAAATCTTTTTTCTCCCAACTTCGAGCATTCCGGCTGATGCATCGACCCCGGTAACCTGTTCCGGATTGAGCTTCAAAACCCCTATGGCCATATCAGCGGTACCGGTAGCTACATCAAGAATTGTTCGGGGATGTGATGCAGCCAAGGATTTGATTGCCTTCCTACGCCATCCTTTATCGATATTCAGGGAAAGCAAATGATTCAGAAAGTCATAAGATGGTGCAATCTCATCAAACATCTGCGCGTTTTCCCGGCTTGCCGTATCCTTCATTTCCGGTGAATTATGGTTGCGGAAGCCTGGGCTGCGGGCATGATCAAAACATCCTGAATATTTACATGCGCCGGACGGGTAATAATATATTGAATCACGTCGGCAATATCATCTGCCTCCAAAGGTTGAAATCCATCGTAAATCTTACCAGCCCTGTCGGCATCACCTTTAAAGCGAACCAAAGAAAATTCCGTTTCCACCGCTCCCGGGCAAACGGAAGAAACTTTCACCCCGAATGGAACAAAATCCTGTCGCATACCCAACGTTAAAGCTTCAACAGCAAATTTGGTTGCACAATAAACGGCCCCTTTCGGATAAACTTCCTTTCCGGCAATTGACCCTATATTGATAATATGCCCTTTTCCCCTTTCTATCATTCCAGGAGCTATTAATTTAGTAACATGCAGAATACCCTTGATATTGGTGTCGATCATCTGATTCCAGTCATCGAGTGAACCTTCGTGAACGGGATCCAGACCTGCTGCCAGACCCGCATTATTAATTAGTACCCCAATCTGTTTCCATTCTTCGGGAAGTTCAGAAAAAACAGTTTTCAGGCTGGAATAATTCCGGACATCAACCGGCACAGCCAGACATTCAATGCTATATTTTGTTTGCAAAGAGGCTGTCAACGCCTTCAATGTAACTGCACGCCGACCTGCGAGAATAAGGCGGCAGCCATCTTTGGCAAGCCTGATTGCTGTGGCCTGACCAATACCTGAGGTTGCTCCGGTAATCAGAACAATTGGTTTTATCTGAGTGGATTTTGACTTCATCTTCAATTCTTTAAAAGAGTGTGCGAAATTACAGCATTTTCAAAAGACTCCGACGTATCCCAGGTGGATTTTGGAATTCTTTAGGTTCATCGGCAAACCGCTCTCTTTGCCCAGGGCGAAAATAATCTTGAAAATACCCCCCGCAGTGCGGATCTGGCCACCCAGACCAAAGCCGGCAGGGGTTTTCAAAACCGGGCTACCATGGTCTGTACCCTGGAGAAATCCAAGATCTGCCAGAACGATCAGGTAAGATGACTGATCGAGGAGATATCTGAATTCGAGGGAGGTAACTGCGTAGGCATCGGTGTGGAAAACATCCTCATCAAAACCACGCAAAAGGTTCAGTCCACCCAATCGATATTGCTCATTTTCATACGTTTCAGGAGATTTTCGGTATCCGGATTGAAGCGACATTGCACAGGTGAAATTCTTTGCCAGCGGCTTGAACCAGGAAACATTGGCGGTGAATTCTGATTGCTGCATCGAAATACTATCCGGGATACTTTTACGGCCTGTTGATGCCTCAAACTTGATATCAAATCCTTTGTATGGATTTATTGGGTTATCCAACTGATTATACTCCCATGAAATCCCTGAAAGGAGGCTGGAAAATGGCTGCCGGTTTGAGCTATTAGCATCTGGTATTGAACTGATAATGCTACTTTCCTTATGCCGGAGAAACACATTGATAACGTTTCGTGAACTAAAATGGTAGGGGATTCCAACATCCCAACCCAAATTAAGATAACTCGTATCCTGCCGGTACAACTCAAACTTTCCCTGCAAACCCATCGGAAGTCCTGCAAGGTACGGGACATGGGCAGCAAGCTTAAGCCGCTGCGAACCGTCCTGATTACGCTGCCAATCGAACAGCCAGTTTTCACCCTGACTCAGTATATTATTCAGATTAAGAGCCAGGGCACCAGAAAAGGATAATTTCCCTCCTGCCCTGAGATCAGGCGAAAGGCCAACCCAGCCATCAAACCGATTGGACCCTGCCTTCTCCGGGTAAATATAGATCGAAGCCTTTCCCTGATGAAATCCAACCTCCGGTGTCCGGGCCTGATGTAAATACGACAATTGCCCGAGCCGCTTTGAAGCTTCCGTAAAAACGATTTCACGATAACGGTCGCCCGGCCGGATGTTGATCAAGCGGTAAAGAACCGATGCAGAAAGCTTAAACCCTGTCCGGTTCATGATTGTATCGATGGTAACAAGCTCGCCCGGCTGGATCCATAAAACACCCTTTATCCCCGATGGCACCGGACTTACAGAATCAATGCCTACCCTGACAAAAGGATAGCCTGAGTTCTCATAGAGTCCGATGATCTGTACGATTTTCGGGTGCAGTTCGGAGAACTTAGCGCTGAAAGGGTTCGTTAACTGCAGCTTTTTAAACAGAAGTGAGGATTCCCCGGAAGAGTCCTGTATCCTGACATCCAGATTGATGGCACTTTGGCCATAACCCAGCATTGCCATGGCAAACAGGAGAAAGGATAACCCGGTTAACCTTCGGTAATTCACCTGAAAATATTAATCATCATTACACATATAACCCTGTTGTTCAAGAATATGCAGGAATGTCCTGGAAAAATAACGGTTGTCAGATCCTTTGTATCGGTTATCGGTAAAAATCTGAGCAAGAGTCTCTTTTCCATTGACTTTCAGCAGCTCCAGTGTAGATTCGAGGGATTCCTTTTCCGAATGGATCCGATCGATATCAACAGGCAGATAATCGGTATACTTCTCGTAATGCACAATTCCTTCAACCGGCAGACGATCAGTGAGCGGCGGGATTTCATCAGGATAGCCCAGCACTATTGCCGTTACCGGGACGACCAATTTGGGCAGGCCAAGAATTTCGATCATTCTTGAAGCCATCCAGGTGGCAGTTCCAAGATAGCAGATCCCCAGCCCAAGGGATTCTGCTGCGATTGCTGCATTTTGGGCCGCAATCATCGCATCAATGGCTCCGGTAAGAAAGGAGAGGAAATTATTATAACCCGGATCAGCTTTCCGTTGCTCACACCATTTGCTGAACCGGTTAAAATCGGCGCAAAAAGTCAGGTGAACAGGAGCTTCCAGAACCATGCCCTGCTTAAAATGAGCCTCCCACAGCTGATTACGGAGATCAGCGTCACGTGTTACCACCACGCTGTATACCTGCATATTTCCGGTATTGGAAGCACGCGCAACAGCCTGAAGAATGATATCAAGTTTTTCCTGCTCAACAGGATTCGTTTTGAATTTACGTATCGATCTGTGAGTGAATAGAGTATCTAACATTAATGAGTGTTTTATCTGAGGACAATTATAAAGATAT
>CAILAQ010000135.1 GCA_903832165.1 uncultured Bacteroidota bacterium
AGCAGCCAGTCGAAGGATGAATACCAGTATCAGTAACAAAGATCTCATAAGCTTCCGACTTTAAATAAAAAATATTGCCACACCGCAAACCGCTATAAGAGAGCCAAGAATTTCACGCCAGGTAACTTTTTCTTTAAGAAGTATTATGGCGGGCGGAATCAAAAGTACAGGAACCAGCGCCATAATTGTACTTGCGATACCTGTTGTTGTGTATTTTATAGCCATAAGTGAAAAAGAGACTCCGAGAAAGGGTCCGAGGAATGATCCGGCCGAAACAAACCCCAGGGTAGACGGGCGTTTAAAGGCAGGCTTCAGCAATGACCATTTGTTCAACGTGGTAAATAGAAAGATAAAACCGATGGTTCCTGCTATTACCCTGATTTGGGAGGCGGTAAACGGATCAGCATCGCGCATACCGAATTTACTGAAAACCAAACCAATTGCCTGACCCGCAGCTGCTCCAAGGCCAAACAGAAGGCCTTTCCCTGAATAATGGAGGTTAAATTTGTTTCCCGGTCGCCTCAGAACGACGATAATAATACCTGTTAGGGTAATAGCCATTCCAAGCAGCCCTCGTAAGGAGAATTCCTCACCAATAATCAGCCAGCCAAAGAAGGTGGCAAGCGGCGGTGCCAGGGCCATCAGCAGGTTTGCAATTCTTGAGCCGATAATGGCATAAGCAGAAAACAGGCAATAATCGCCGATTACAAAACCAATGATTCCGCTGACAGAAAGCCAGATCCAACCGTGAGAATCGATGTTGTCCGGGAATAAACTGCCATTGCGGAAGATGGAAAGAATGCAATAGAAAACAAGCGCTAAACCAAGTCTGAGTAAATTGACCGCCAGGGAACCTATTCGTTTTGCGGCCTGCTCAAAAGAAAGAGCCGTAAAGGTCCATAAAACAGTTGTCGCGAGTGCTGCAAATTCTCCTGTATGATTTCCCATGGAAGATTAAAGGCAGGTATTACCTGCCTTTCCTTACATCTTTAATTTTTTTTCTATCTCTTCAAGGTAGAGTCGGAACCTCTTGTCGGTTTCAAGCAGATTGTTTACGGTTTTACATGCGTGCAGCACAGTGGCATGATCTTTTCCTCCAATCTGCGATCCAATAAGAGCCAATGAAGATTTAGTAAGGCTTTTTGAGAAGTACATTGAGATCTGACGTGCCTGAACAATTTCACGTTTGCGTGTTTTTGAATGCATCAGGTCGACCGGGATGTTGAAGTAGTCGCTTACAACCTTTTGGATATAATCAATGGACAATTCTCTGGTTGTGTTTTTAACAAGCTTGTCTATCATTTCCCTTACCAGGCTCAGTGTAATCTCCTTTTTGTTGAGTGTGGACTGAGCTAATAAGGATATCAGCGCTCCTTCAAGTTCCCTTACATTGTTAGTAATCTGGGATGCTATATATTCCAATACCTCGTTGGCCATATGGATGCCATCGGTATAAACCTTTTTCTGGAGAATTGCGACACGGGTTTCAAAATCAGGCACCTGTAAATCAGCAGAGAGACCCCATTTAAAGCGAGATAGCAAACGTTGCTCCATGCCCTTAAGTTCCACGGGGGGTTTATCTGAGGTGAGCACCAATTGCTTACCTGATTGATGCAGATGGTTGAAGATATGAAAGAAAGTATCCTGCGTTTTTTCTTTGCCGGCAAATTCCTGAACATCGTCGATGATCAATACATCTATCATCTGATAAAAATGCAGGAAGTCGTTACGGTTATTATTTCTGGTAGCCTCAACGAATTGTGTCTGGAATTTATTAGCGTTTACATACAACACAATTTTATCAGGAAGCTTCTCCTTAACTTCAATGCCGATTGCTTGAGCAAGATGGGTTTTTCCAAGCCCGGAACCACCATAAATAAGGAGGGGATTAAATGCAGTACCGCCGGGATTTTGTGCAACGGCATAACCAGCAGAGCGTGCAAGCCGATTGCAGTCACCTTCAACAAAATTAGCGAAGCAATAATCAGGGTTAAGTTGAGGATCTACATGAAGTTTCTTAATTCCAGGAATGACGAACGGATTTTTAATAGTTCTTTCTTCTTCATCAAGAGGCATTGACAAAGGCCTGTTTTTGAGTGCAGTCTTAGCCTGAGTAGGAAATTTTACAGTATAGGGTTTGGCATTGGAATACCCATTTTGCTCCATGACAACACTATATTCAAGTTTTGCATCAGGACCAAGCTCTTTCAGCAGAGTCTTCCGGAGTATGTCGATATACTGCTCCTCGAGATACTCATAGAAGAAAGGTGATGGAACCTGAATTGTTAAAACACGCTCTTCAAGCCGAACAGGTACGATTGGCTCAAACCAGGTACGAAAGCTGATGGATGGAACATTGTCTTTTATGATGGACAGACATTTACTCCATACTTCAATGTGGTTTGAAATCATCTAAACTGGTTATTAATGAATTAGAACAAGGGATTTGATACTGCAATATGCTAAAAAAACATTAACTGATCAGGGGTAGGTCATTTTTTTTAGTAAAATAGTTGCATCAGATTTAAAGTCAATAAGATAATTTTTTTTCCAAAATGGTTCAATCGTAATTTGCTCATATTGAGATGATTAAATACAACGATCTGACTATTAGGAAAATCTGATTACATCCCTAATCGCTTCCATTTGCCACCTACCCATGTATAGACACCAGCGGAGGGACTTTTCTTGCGTATTTTATCTAGTTTTTTCAAACAAGGATCGATTTTTTTGTTGTGGTACGCATAATAATAATACAGCGATCCCACCTGAATAAAATCACCGGCCGACATTTCCTGTAAAACCGGGTTTTCGGGTGATAGCGGGGTAGGGCTTTGCAAAATGCATACATAATATTCAGAAGTTCCTTCCCCTCCGAGAACTTTGGCAAGTTCGGCATCATTGGATGCATAGACTGATTTACTTTTATCGGAAAGGCTGAGCCGGACATATTTCGAAGGATGTATCCGAATATCTTCCACCAACCGGTTAAGGCTTCCATTAGTTGCAAGGATGGCATTATAAAGAGAATCACTGATAATGAGTTTACCCAGGCTTCCTTCGCCAGCTGAAATTTTGGCAGTGAGCTGATGCACGTTGTCAAGCACCTGACGGAAGGAGGCGAATGTTTTGATGAGGGGAACGTTATTCAGTGTGTCACTGATTTTGCGGATATTTCCCACAATAACTTCCAATACTTCTTTTTGTTTAAGCAGTCCTATACTGAATGTGTCAGCTCTGCTAAGTACAGAGCTTACCTTAAATGATTCATTTTTAACATATTCGTTAAGAAATTTTGATGCAGCCTCAAGATTATTCAACGTTTGGTTGATGCTTGAAAAGCTTTCGGCAAGATTGTTTCGGTTATTTTCATTGAAAACCAGCTGGATACCAATCAATACAGAATCCATTGATGACATCAATGATTCAACCTTTAACTTTAAGGGCAGCATCTGAGAGTTAACCTGATCGAGAAGCTCGCCTTCAATGGCTCCTTTCAACGTATCGTTTGGCTTGCATAAAACAGGATCAGTGGTCAGGTCAAGAGCTATACCTTTGGTTCCCATGAGATCAAGACTGTAAATTCTTGCTGATGAGCCTTTCGGGATCTTGATAGACTTGTAGGAAATGGAAAATTTTACTTCAATCAGGCCCGGCTTTTTTTCTGACAATTCGATTTCGCGTACTTGCCCTACCTGGAAACCATTAATGGTTACCGGACTGGACCTGGTTAGTCCGCCAATTTTTTCGTAATAGGAATAGAATGACTTCTCTGACCTTAAAAGATCTTTGCCCTTCAGGTAATTAAGTCCCCAGAAAGCAACTATCAACGTGGCCAGGAACAGAATACCTACTCTTATGTATGCCTTGCTTTTCATTCGTTAAGAATTTAATATTTCTTAAGGTCAACAACAGAAGTTAAGGGTACTTTCTTTCCATTTTTAAAGGCTACCACGAACGCACCGCTAAAAGCAGCACTGAACTGTCGCCTTATCTTAAGCGCCTCTTTATAATCCTTTACCGGTTTGGTCATATACTTGTAGAATCCATCAAGCTGCATTTCCTGAAGATCTTTCACACCCTTGAACTCCTTAGCTGCTGGGGGGAGCTTCTTTACTGAAGCTACCAGCTGAATCCGGAATATTACACTGTTTTCAGAAACAACAGCAGAAATGGAATCGACTGGTGTAACTCCGATATCAGTAGTTCTGAGATCGACAATACTTTCTCCGGCCGCCATTTGTTCGGCCTCCTTCTTTTCAGACTCTTTCTGGTCAGCAACCATTCGGGCTAAGGTTTTCTCATCGACGGTCAACTGTTCTGATTTAGTTTGTTTTTTATCAGGTTCATTAATGGTAATGGCAGTCTTGGTGGCATCACTGACTTTGGTGTCGACAGCTTCCTTGTACTGACGGAATGCTGAATAAATTGAAGAAGCAATAATCTCCTGACCGCTTTCAGACATTAGAAAAGCTTCCTCCTTAGGAGTACAGATAAACCCGGTTTCAATAAGAATAGCAGGTATTGCGCATCCCCATAAAACGACCAGGTTGCCCTGCTGAACTCCCATATCAACCCTCTTGGCGCCATTCCGGAACTGATCCTGAACGATTGCGGCCAACTCAAGGCTTTGGGTCAGGTTATTGTTCTGAACATTATTAAACATAATATAGGATTCATCCGAGGAAGGGTCAAACCCTGCATATCTCGTCTTATAATCATCCTCAAACAAAATAGCCTTGTTTTCCTGCTTTACCAGATCCAGGTTTTTTGCACTTCTCGAGAATCCCATTACATAGGTAGAAGTTCCGTAAGGGGTTCCCTTCTTTACAGAATTGACATGGATCGAAATAAAAAGATCTGATTTATTTCGGTTAGCAATTTGAGCTCTTTCGTATAGTTCAACGAAAACGTCATTCTTGCGCGTGTAAAAAACGCTGACGTCTTCCATTTGATTTTCAATGTGTTGTCCTAGTTTCAATGCTATAGCCAAAGCGATGTTTTTCTCTTTTGAGTTTTTCCCTGGGGCTCCTGGATCTTTTCCACCATGTCCGGCATCTATGGTAACTGTAAATTTTCTTGCCGGTGTACTCTGATCCAATGCAGTTAAGTTACTTTTGTGCGCACACAGAAAAATTAAAATCATTAAAACCGACGGGAGTAATGACTTGATACAATGGTTTTGTTGTTTATCCGTTATGTCCGTGAGGTTACTGGGCATAGTAGCAATTTTTTCTTTAGTTTTGAATCGATCCCTTTCCGTGGATTCAACCGGTTAAGTCTTGATATCGCACCTAAAAATACAAAAAATTACATTGGGGATTCTCATCCTGGCTTTTGGCATGGTGAATGCTTTTTGTCAGGCAGATTCAGTTCCACTGCCTCCTCTAAAACCTGATTCCATACTTCAAAAGATCCTCAAGCCCAAACCATTTCTTGATGCGCCAGTCATTTATCCGGCCAAAGATTCTACGGTTATCAGCATGACTGATAAGAAAATCAGGATGTATGGACAGGCAAAGGTTACTTATGAAAAAATTGAGATAACGGCGGATTACATTGAGGTGAGCATCGACCGGAAAGAGCTGTTTGCATGCGGAGTAAAGGATAGCAGCGGTCAATTTAAGGGAACCCCGATTTTCAAGCAGGATAAGGAGACGTATGAAACCAAGGAGTTACGTTATAATTTCGATACCAAGAAAGCTTTTGTTGTGGATGTGGTCATGAAGCAGGACCAGGATCAGGGTTTTATTCATAGCCATTATACCAAGAGGGATTCATCAGGGACACTCAATATTAAAGAGGGGAAGTATACTACCTGTGACGCTGAGGATCCTCATTTTTATTTTGCAATCAGCAAGGGCATTATGGTGCCGAATAAAATGATTGTGACAGGACCCCTTCATCTGGTGGTTGAAGGTATTCCTATTTATCCGATCGGGCTACCCTTTGGATTTCTTCCGAAACCTGAGAAAAGGGCTTCCGGAATTGAAATGCCAAAATATGGGGAAGAGAAAAATCGTGGATTCTTCCTCCGCGACGGGGGATACTATTTTGCCATCAGTGATTTTTTAGATCTTTCTGTAACCGGTGCATTGTACTCAAGGGGCAGCTGGCAGGCAGGTGCAAAATCTAATTATAAGAAGATTTACAAGTTCCAGGGAAATGTCGGATTCAATATTGCACAGAACGTTTTAGGTGAAAAGGGATTGCCAAATTATTCAAAACAAAAGGATTTTAGCGTCAATTGGACGCATACGCAGGATCCGAAAGCAAATCCTTACAATGACTTTAACGCAAGTGTGAATCTGAGCTCAAGTGCCTATGACCGACTGAATTCCACGACCGATTATGCCAGTCAAAGCCAGGCAAATAATCTTGAGCGCCTGACAAACCAGAAATCATCCTCTGTAACATACAGAAGAAAATTCACTAATAACCTTTTCAATTTCACTGCGAAAATCGGCCATTCGCAGAACAGCAACGACCGGTCGGTCGTTTTAAACGCACCGTCGGGAAATTTTTCGGTTGGAAGGTTTTATCCATTTCGGTTTTCGCCAAACAGTACTGGGAAAAAATGGTATGAGAAGATCGAGATGCGATATACCTCATCCTTCGAAAATAAGGTAAAAGCCCGGGAAGACTCCATATTTATGCCGGATATCTTTGCTAAAATGCGTACCGGCTTCCAGCACGAAATTCCTTTGTCGGCTTCATTTAAGCCGATACAGAACATGACTTTTACGCCCTCCCTTAATTATCAGGGGATACTATTTTTCAATACCATCGAAAAGACCTATGACCCGATCGCTGACAGTATTATCATTAACAGGATAAGCCAGCTGCAGTATGTGCAGGCATTAACCCCAAACCTTAATCTTAGCTATTCACCGAAAATTTATGGTTTTTTTGATTTCAAGAAAGGCAAGATCAAGACAATACGCCATGTGATGAGCCCATCACTAACTTTCGGCTACCGGCCTGACATGGGGTATGATTTCGGCAAATTCCAGCGGACGCTGATTACTATGGAAAAGGACGCATTGTTAAAGACTCATGTGAATGAACAGACTTACTCGATTTTCGATGAGGGGATTTACAGGCTTCCGTCAGTGGCAGGCAGATATGGCAACATTGGCTTCAATCTTGGTAATACGCTGGAGATGAAGGTTGCCAATCCATCCGACACAACCGGCACTTTAAAGAAGGTTAAACTGTTGGAAAACTTAAGCCTAAGCACATCCTACGATATCTTCAAGGATTCACTCAAGCTTTCTCCAATTCAGTTGCAGGCAAGGACTATGATTCTGGACCAGCTTAACCTTTCATTCCGGTCGTCTTTTAATGCTTATGCAATAGATTCCTCATTCAATTACGGACGATACACTTATCGGACCATTGATACTTATGAAGTTGCCCGGTCGGGAAAACCTGTACGATTGACCGATGCCGACCTTTCACTGGATTTTACGCTCCCATTTAAGAAAACGCAGGATACGGGAACGGCCAAGACAAAACCCAAAACACAGGAAAAGGGACTGGATGATGTTCAGGATTTTAAAACGAGATGGACTCTGACAGTTGGTTATAGTTTCCGATATACAAAACCTTATCTTGAAAGCAAAATCACACAGACACTAAGACTTTCAGGGACGTTAGACCTGACGCAAAAATGGAAAGCTACCTTTAACACGGGTTACGACTTTGTCAGCCAGAAATTCACTTATACCACATTGGGCATAACCAGGGATCTGCATTGCTGGAATATGAATATCAGCCTGGTACCTTTTGGACAGTATAAAAGCTATACTTTTAGTCTGAGTGCAAAAGCTGCCTTGCTAAAAGACATTAAATATGAAAAACGAAAAGACTGGAGAGATCAATAAAAAGAAATAATATGAAAAAGATTATCAGTACCACTCATGCTCCTGCTGCCATCGGACCATACAGTCAGGGAATCCAGGTTGGAGATCTGCTTTTTGTTTCAGGTCAGATTCCGATTGTTCCTGAAACCGGAAAGATTCTTGAAGGGGATATCAAGATGCAGACGTTACAAGTGATGAAGAATATTGGAGCCGTTCTTGAGGCCGCCGGCATGGATTACGGCAATGTGGTGAAATGCACCTGTTATCTGGCTGACATTGCGGATTTCAAGGAGATGAATGAAGTTTATGGCACTTACTTTTCCTCAGCACCACCAGCAAGGGCAGCCTTTCAAGTTGCCAATTTGCCATTAGGAGCCAGGATTGAGATTGATGCCATAGCGGCAAAAAAATAGCAGACAGCTTTTGGAGGCTGTCTGCCATATTTTAGAGTTGCCAACTTTATCCTAGGTTGGCAACTTTCTGTAAAGTTGGCAACTCTAGCTTATTCAGAGTAAAATTCGAAGCTGATTTCAGCCTTGATGTCCTTGTAGATCTTAACAACAGCCTTAAAGGTTCCGATTTCCTTGATTGTATCTTCACTCAAAGTGATATTCTTACGATCAACCTCGTATCCTTTTTCTATAAGGGCTTCCGCTATCTGGATGGTATTTACCGAACCGAAAATCTTTCCGGTTGTTGATGTTTTAGCACCGATCTTCAGTTCAACGGCTCCGAGTTTAGCAGCAATTGCCAAAGCATCTTCGCGTTTCTTCAGTTCTTTATGAGAGCGCTGACGCATGTTCTCGGCATGCATCTTCTTAGCGGAGTCAGTGGCCAGGATAGCAAATCCCTGTGGGATCAGATAATTCCGGCCATAACCATTACGCACTTTGATAACATCATCTTTATGACCCAGGTTGGTCAAATCCTGTATTAAAATAATTTCCATGACTTACCTCCTGTTGTTATTTCATCATATCGGTTACATACGGCAGGATGGCAATGTGCCGGGCCCGCTTGACTGCCTGAGCAGTTTTTCGCTGGAATTTCAGTGAAGTACCGGTTAAACGGCGGGGAAGTATCTTCCCTTGTTCATTAAGGAACTTCTTGAGGAAGTTAGGATCTTTGTAATCAATATACTTGATTTTGTTCCGCTTGAAGCGGCAATACTTTTTCCGCTTCACATCTACAGTGGGCGGTGTAAGATACCTGATTTCTGATTGACTGGCTGCCATAACTTACTCCTCCTTATTTTCGCGGGTTGGTTCATTACTTGCCAGTTTACGGCGTTTCAGGTTATACTCAACAGCAAATTTGTCGAGTCTGACTGTTAGAAATCGGATGATCCTCTCATCACGACGAAACTCCACCTCGAGGCGGTTAATTAGTTCTCCACCGGACTTGAACTCAATAAGATGGTAAAAACCCGTCGATTTCTTTTGAATCGGGTATGCCAGCTTACGGAGGCCCCAGTTGTCCTCGTGCACGATTTCCCCGCCATTTTCGGCAAGGTAACCAGAGAACTTTTTAACCGTTTCCTTCATCTGTTCTTCAGACAAAACGGGAGTTACAATGAAAACGGTTTCGTACTGATTCATCATGTGTTATTAATAATTATAAATCTCATTATTGGGCGGCAAAGATAGAAATATTTCTGAATACCGCAAAGGATTCGTCTATCATATAATAAGGCGCAAATTTATGCATCTTATTTATATTTTTGCAAAGCTCAAAATGGCCAGAAATGGAAAAGCAATTTATTGTCAGTGCCCGAAAATATCGTCCGGATAGTTTTGAAACTGTTGTTGGTCAACCGTCGATTACCCGTACCCTCAAAAATGCCATAGCCGGTAACCATCTGGCTCATGCATATCTTTTCACAGGCCCAAGAGGGGTGGGGAAGACTACCTGTGCCAGGATTTTTGCCAAGACCATCAACTGCATCAACCTTACAGCTGAAACTGAAGCATGCAACACTTGTGAGGCCTGTCTTACCTTTCAGGAGAGTCGGTCATTCAATATTCATGAACTTGATGCAGCTTCTAACAACCATGTTGAGGATATCCGCAACCTGATCGATCAGGTTCGTATACCACCACAGACGGGAAAATACAGCGTTTATATCATAGATGAGGTGCATATGCTTTCGCAGGCAGCTTTCAACGCTTTCCTTAAAACTCTGGAAGAACCGCCTGCTCACGCCATATTTATTCTCGCTACCACAGAAAAGCACAAGATCCTTCCAACTATTTTATCGCGTTGCCAGGTATTTGATTTTCATCGTATCCAGATCCGTGATATCATTGGGCAATTACAGATAATTGCTGATAAAGAAGGGATTACTGTCGAGAATTCTGCTTTGAATATTATAGCACAAAAAGCAGATGGAGCAATGCGGGACGCTCTTTCCATTTTTGATCAGGTAGTTAGTTTCTGCGGAAATCACGTAACCTATCAACAGGTTATTGATCATCTTAATGTTCTGGATTACGATTATTTTTTCCAGTTGACCACCTGTTTCCTTAACGGCGACTTTCGGCAATCTCTGTTGCTTTTTAACCGAATCCTGGAAGAGGGATTTGACGGGCATAATTTCATCTCTGGCTTGTCAACCCATTTCAGAGACCTTTTGGTAAGTAAGGATCCCCAGACTATTGAATTACTTGAAGTTGGGGAGGAAATCGGACGAAAATACCTGGTTGTTGCAGAATCCTGCTCAATCAATTTCCTGTATGAGGGATTGAAGATATTAAATAGTTGCGATTTAGCATTTAAACAGGCGAAGGACCCCCGGTTAATGATAGAGCTCGCTCTCGTAAGCCTGTCAAGAATCCATGGAATACCTGCGGGATCTGATCAATTTACAGGCAAACCTGCAAGCCAGACTGCAGCGCCACAACCTTCACTTGTACAAAATGCTGCTCCGGCTCCCTCTGTAGCACCAACTACGGCTGCCACAACTGTTCAGGCTCCTGCTCCGATACCGGTACCAATTCCGATACCAACAGCACCTTCTGCTTTATTAAACACTAACCCGGTGGCCAGCACAGCCTCTCCTGCCGTTCGCAGTCCGCTTGGCCCGATGACCCGGCTTAGCGACCTTCAGACCAAGAAACCAATTTCAACAGAAACCGGACCTGAGGCGGATTCAGCTATGGAGCAGGGCGAAGAACTTACGGCACCGGATGAACTTACGGGCAAAAAACTGAAAGAGTACTGGATGGAATTCGCGGAAACGCTCAAAGTTGACCAACCCAGACTTTACAGTACACTGACTTCCCAAATGCCTGAGCTCTCAACAGATAAAAAGATTATTTTAAGACTTAATAATATCCTGCAGGAAAAAGCCATACGCAGCATTCAAACTGAACTTGTGCAGTTTCTCAGGGCGAAATCAGGTCATCGTGATCTGGATATGCAGACGGACATACCGGAAGAACAAACTGAAAAAAAGCTTTATACGAAGGAGGAAAAATATCAGCACCTTCAAAAGAAAAATCCGGATCTTGACTTGTTCCGGCAATCTCTGGGATTGGACTTCGATTAACCTGACTGACATTTGTTCAGATCAATGGTTTTGGCTTACTAATTGACTCATATAATTAGAAACAAATTAAGATGTCATTAATAAACAGTTTAATATCAGGTTTTTTTGGCAATAAATCTGACAAGGATTACAAGAATGCATTGCCCGTTGTAGAGCAGGTTAATGCCTTTATGGCGGATCTGGGAGCCCTTTCAAACGATGAGCTCCGGGATCGTACCCTGGCAATGCGTACTTCCATCAAAGCAGGCATTCAGGAAGAAGAACAGGAAATCAATGATCTCAAGGCGAAAATTGAAGCCGATGAGATTCCGATGGAAGACCGTGAAAAAGTTTTTTCGCATATCGACAAGTTAGAGGAGCAGATAAAGGAAAAACTTGAGGTAAAACTTAATGAATTACTTGCTGAATCATTCGCGATAGTTAAAGAAACTTCCCGCCGGTTCAAGGAGAATGAGGAATTGGTCGTTACTGCCCGGGAATATGACCGTGACCTTGCTGCTCATAGGGAAAGCATTATCATACAGGGCGATAAAGCTATTTGGAAAAATAAATGGCTGGCAGGCGGAAATGAGATTACCTGGGACATGGTACATTATGATGTACAGCTGATTGGGGGTCTTAATCTCCACCAGGGCAAAATTGCTGAAATGGCAACTGGTGAAGGAAAGACGCTGGTGGCAACACTTCCGGTATTTCTTAATGCCTTGCCTGGAAGAGGTGTGCATATAGTTACCGTAAACGATTACCTGGCCAAGCGTGACTCTGAATGGATGGGGCCTGTTTTTCAGTTCCATGGACTGACAGTTGATTGTATTGATAAGCATCAGCCGAATTCTGAACCCCGGCGTGTAGCCTATCTTGCTGATATAACCTTTGGAACGAATAACGAATTCGGGTTCGATTATCTCCGCGATAACATGGCAATCTCACCTGATGATCTGGTGCAAAGAGGTCATAATTATGCTATTGTGGATGAGGTTGACTCCGTACTTATTGATGATGCCCGTACTCCGTTAATCATTTCCGGGCCTGTGCCAAAAGGGGATGATCAGCTTTTCGGTGAATTGAAACCGCGGGTGGTTAAACTGGTTAACGCACAGCGAAGTGTTTTCAACGAAACTTTCTCGCAATCTAAAAAGCTGATCGCAGACAACAATGAAAAAGAGGGCGGCAAATTATTGTTGAGGGCGCATAAAGGCTTGCCAAAAACTAAGGCACTGATCAAATTTCTGAGTGAAGAGGGAATGAAGGCCCTCATGCATCAGACAGAGAACTTCTATATGCAGGAGAATAGCAAGCAGATGCACCTGGTAACGGATGATCTCTATTTTGTAATTGATGAAAAGAATAATTCAGTCGAGCTGACGGAAAAGGGGATCGATATGATAACGGGCGAGGGCGAAGATCCTGAATTCTTTGTACTGCCTGATATTGGTGTTGAAATGGCTGAGATTGAAAGGACTTCAGTTGATGATGATGAAAGGCTGCGCCGCAAGGATGATCTGATCAGGGAATTTTCGATTAAATCCGAACGTGTTCATACGATTAACCAGCTTCTCAAAGCTTACACCATTTTTGAGAAAGATGTTGAATATGTGCTGATCGATAATAAAGTCAAGATAGTTGATGAGCAAACCGGCCGTATCATGGAAGGACGCCGGTATTCTGATGGCTTGCATCAGGCTATCGAATCAAAAGAAAATGTTAAAGTTGAAGCTGCAACCCAGACCTTTGCAACCATTACGCTTCAGAATTATTTCCGCATGTACCACAAACTTTCCGGAATGACAGGTACTGCAGAAACGGAAGCCGGCGAATTATGGAGCATTTATAAGCTTGAGGTTGTTGTTACTCCGACTAACAAGAAAATTATCCGGGACGATCGGGAAGATCTGGTTTATAAGACTAAAAGAGAAAAGTACAGTGCTGTTATCGATGAGATTGCCAAGATTGTGGAAAACGGTCGTGCTGTCCTTGTTGGTACAACTTCGGTAGAGATTTCCGAATTACTGAGCAGAATGCTGAAAATCAGAGGTATAAAGCATAATGTTTTAAATGCCAAACTACACCAGCGTGAGGCCGAAATCGTTCTCGGCGCCGGTCAGCCGGGTGCGGTAACGATTGCTACCAACATGGCTGGCAGGGGAACAGACATCAAGCTTCATCCCGATGTCAGAAATGCTGGTGGTCTGGCTATTCTCGGAACCGAACGCCATGAATCGCGGCGTGTCGACCGTCAGCTGAGAGGTAGGGCAGGTCGTCAGGGAGACCCTGGCAGTTCGCAATTTTTCGTTTCGCTGGAAGATGACCTTATGAGATTGTTCGGATCCGACAGGATATCGAAAATGATGGATCGTCTGGGCCTGAAGGAGGGCGAGGTTATTCAGCATTCCATGATTACCAAATCTATCGAAAGGGCGCAGACAAAAGTTGAAGAGAACAACTTTGGCATCAGGAAAAGATTGCTGGAATACGACGATGTGATGAATAATCAGCGGGAGGTAGTTTATCGCCGGCGCAGACATGCTCTTTACGGGGAAAGGATTGAGATCGACATTCAGAATATGATGTCAGACCTTAGTTCATCCCTTGTTGATGAACACAGGGACAATGAAGACTTTGAAACATTCCGCCTTGATTTGATCCGATATCTGGCAATCGACTCGCCTGTTACGGAAGATGGCTTTCTTGAACTAAGGCCTGAAGAAATCAGCAAACAATTGAATCATAGCCTACAAAAGGTATTTGAAAATAAGAACCATTATATGGCTCAGCAGGCATGGCCTGTGATTAAGGACGTTTATGAACGTGCGGCGCATCAGTATGAGAATATTATGGTACCTATCACGGATGGTCAGAAGACTATCCATATCAGTACCAATTTGCGCAAGTCCTATGAGACTCAAAACCGTGAACTGGTGAAGGCTTTCGAAAAGGCTGTTATTCTGGCAACCATTGATGATGCCTGGAAAGAGCATTTGCGCGAAATGGATGATTTAAAACAATCTGTTCAGAATGCCAGTTACGAACAAAAAGATC
>CAILAQ010000136.1 GCA_903832165.1 uncultured Bacteroidota bacterium
AGGCAGTTGGCAGTAGGCAGTAGGCAGTTGGCAGTAGGCAGTAGGCAGTTGGCAGTTGGCAGTTGGCAGTCTTCAGTCGGCAGAATGACCCTCGGAGAGTTGTCATCCCCGTGGAGGCGGAGCCGGAAACGGGGACCCCGTCCCTGACCGCGAAATTCACCTGTCGAATTTTCGCCTTGAGTACCGCACTTCGCAAAAGCGCTCTTCCAGAATGTGTCCTGCCTGGCATTCCTTTTCTGTCATCGTTGCGAAGGCCTGCCATATAAATTATAAAAAGTTAAACTATGCGTAAAATCTTCGGAATCGGGGAGACAGTACTGGACATCATTTTCAAGGAGGGACAGCCAAAGGCCGCAAAGCCGGGCGGGTCGATGCTGAACGGATTGGTATCGCTGGGCCGCGCGGGACTGCCCGGAATTTTTATCAGCGAATACGCACAGGATGACGTGGGCAATCTCGTTGATGATTTTCTGAAAAGCAATGGGGTCGACACTACCCTGGTGCATCGGTTTCGTGATGGAAAAACCGTGCTGGCCATGGCTTTTCTGGATGAGAAAAATGATGCACATTATACTTTCTACCGTGATTTTCCGAAAGAGAGGCTCAATATCAGAATGCCTGAAATCAGGAAGGATGATATCGTGATGTGCGGATCATTTTTTGCCATAACATCGGAAATCCGGGCAAAGTTCATGGAGTTTATGCAGTGGTCAAAGAAAAATGAGGCATTGATTATTTATGATCCGAATTTCAGAAAATCACATCTGGCAGAGCTGGAAAGACTCCGGCCATATATTCTCGAAAACATGCAGACAGCCGATCTGGTAAGGGGATCTGATGAAGATTTTAAAACTATTTTCGGCACCGGCGATGCCGACGAAACCTATAAAGAAGTGAGCAAATATTGCAGTTGCCTCGTGTATACTGCCAATTCGGATGGGGTATTTGTAAGAACACCATCCGTTTCAAAACATTACCCTGTTGAGCCTATCACGCCGGTGAGCACGATCGGGGCCGGAGATAATTTCAATGCCGGGATGGTGGCATCGATGTACAGGAATAACATCCTGAA
This sequence comes from uncultured Bacteroidota bacterium, assembly GCA_903832165.1. GTDB lineage: Bacteria > Bacteroidota > Bacteroidia > Bacteroidales > UBA12481 > UBA12481. Next base: position 1,073 of record CAILAQ010000136.1, read on the forward strand.
AGATCAGCTGGAGAGCCTCCATGAGAGCGACTGGTCGGGGATCGTTGCGACGGCGGTGAGCTTTGCTGCTGACGTGTGCATGAGCTACGAGAATTATATCTCGCCGGAATTCGCGAAGAAGATGAAGAGGTAATGAGTAGAGAAGCGGAGGAGCATAGCCGTCGGGCAAAGGGATTTCCACCTCAAGGAGAAGGGCATAAGGAGCTATTGAATAATCTTATCGGCCCTGTCGAGTACCGACTGCGGTATTACCAGGCCAATCGCATCTGCCGTCTTTTTGTTCACGGTCATCTGATATTTTCTGGTTGGTTCGATAGGAGTTTCCGCCGGTTTTTTCCCTTTCAGGATCTCAACCGCTTTGAGTCCGCTTTGATAACCCCAGTCGCTGTAATTTGATCCGATTCCGATCATGGCCCCTTTTTCCGCCTGCATGGGATCAGTCACAAATACCGGAATTTTATTTTCCGTAGCAATTTTTACCAGTGCATTAAGTCCCAGATATACGGTATTATCAGCTGCTGCCACCAATGCATCGATCTTCTTTCCGACCAGGTATTGAGAGGACTGCAGGATATCATTGGTACTGTTGACAGCGGCATGAATCACTTCGATTCCTCTGGCTGCAAATTCCTTGTCGAGCACCCTGGCTGCGTATTCCGCATTTGGCTCAGCATTATTATACGGGAACCCCACCCTTTTCAGTCCTGGTATGCATTCGAACATCAGATCGACTATTTCCTTTACCTTCAGCTCATCATAAACTCCGGTGAGGGTGGCCGGCGGATTTTTCAATCCGATCTGGTCCGGGCTGAAAGCAACGGTAAAAACAACAGGTATGCCCTTGATCGCAGAAGCCGCGGCATTCATGCAAGGGGTGCTGTTGGTGATGACCATATCAACATTTTGCGACTGGAAAGATTGCAGGATCATGTTGATCATTGACAAATCGCTTTGAGCATTCTTTTCGACAATTTTAATATTCTGCCCATCGATAAAGCCACTATCACTGAGCGCTTTATACACACCATCTCTGGCGGCATCCAGTACCGGATCCGGGGAAATCTGGACAAATCCGATGGTGATTTTTTTCTCGCCCGGCTGGCAGCCGGATAGCAGCATTAATACAGCTGCAGCTACAATGGAGAATATACGGGTCATTCGTTACTAAATTAATTTGTAAGCTTTGCTCATGAGGGGTTCATGGCTGTAAAGTTTCCATAAAGATAATAAGAACTGTCCGTTAAATACAATCTATTGATCGGAGAATGTACCCTATTGCTCAGATAACCTCGCAATTCAGGCCTCCGGAAATAAAGAATTGTCGAAATGACTCCAGATCGCCCGATTCGTAATGATTAAGGTTTTGGAGTGTATAATTCAGGCCATGTTCTTCATATTTATCGGCTCCAAGGGAGTGGTAGGGTTCCAGGTGTAATCGGGTTAATCCATTCTTATTCATTATATTAAGAATGTCATTCAGATTTTCCCAGGTATCGGTAATACCAGAAACCAGCGGAAAGCGGATAATTACTTGCGGATGTTCGGCGGCGAGCAGGGCAAGATATTCCAGGATTGGGCCCACGGGTTTTCCGGTATGGAGGAGATGTTTTTCAGGATCGATGATTTTCAGGTCGAACAGAAACAGGCCGGTAAGTGGAATGGCCTGACGGATATCGGACTCAGCCGCCCAGCCGCAGGTTTCCACGGCGGTGTGAATACCGGCAGACTGGCATCTTTGGAGCATTTCCAGAAGAAATTTCGGTTGATGGAATGGTTCGCCGCCTGAAAAAGTTACGCCCCCGCCTGAATTCCGATAAAAAGGCATATCGCGGGAAAGGGTATCCAAGAGGTCGTCTGCACTGATTTCACTGCCCGAAAGGGTTCGGGCACCATAGGGGCATGCGTCGGTGCATGGTTTACCGGGGCACTCTTTGCACAGGTCAAAATTATGCCTGAGGGTTCCATCCTGAACTGAGATTGCATGAACGGGGCAAGCAGGCAGGCAACGGTTACAGAGGCGGCACTTAAAAGGTATATATCTGAGCTGTATCTTTGAGGAGTGGGATTCAGGATTACAGCACCAGTCGCAGCGGAGCGGACAGCCCTTAAGGAATACGAGGGTGCGTATCCCCGGACCATCGTGAACGGCATAATGCTGAATCGCAAAAATATTTCCTTTCACCGGGTCAGATCGTATGTTCGGTTCTCCAGATTACCTGGTCCTGCAGGGCCTTGCTCATTTCCACCCAATAAGCAGAAAAACCGGCAACCCTCACCACCAGGTCGCGATAGTTTTCCGGGTGTTCCTGTGCATCCTTGAGCATACGGGAATCCACCACATTAAACTGAACGTGGAAGCCGGGTTTTTCAAAATAAGTTTTGATCAGGGCCAGCAGATTCTCAGAGCCACTGTCGCCTTTGAGAGCTGAAGGGTGGAACTTCAGGTTCAGCAGTCCGCCGCGGATTTGAGTATGATCGACTTTTGATGAGGAGCGAATAACTGCCGTTGGACCACCCAGGTCGGTACCCGGGAAAGGCGAGGTTACGCCGTCGGCGAGAGGTTCTCCGCTCATGCGGCCATCCGGGAATGCTTCGCAAACCTTACCAAAAGGCACGGGTGTTGAAATTGCGAGCATGGATGGGTCGTAGGGTTTACCCAGAAAATTATTCTGTCCCCGCACCCAGTTGCAATACTCTTTGAACAGATCGAGAAAGATATCATCAGCAAAATCATCATCATTACCCCAATGAGGAACGGCCAAAGCTTTTTTTCGAAGCATTTCAAACCCATTCCAATTCTCCTGAACCGCATAAAAAAGTTCGGCGAGAGAACACGCTTTATCCTCAAAGCAGAGTCTTTTTATCACTGCCAGGGAGTTCGATACATTCACCAGACCGGATGACAGAGTGGTAATTGAGCTGTTGAGTACCGCACCTCCGTCGTCCATGCATTTTCCGGAGGCTATGCAGTCGTTGACAAATACTGAGCAGAATATCAATGGTACGGTCTGACGGTGGGCAATCATCACTATGTTCCAGTATTGCTGCCAGTTTCGGATTGCCGCATGCATTATATCAAGATAATATAACCTCACATCCTCATAAGTTTTGAGCTCTCTGGCCGGGTACATCCGGATACCGGTTTGTGGATCAACTCCCTTATTAATAACCAGATCGATAATTTTCCCATGATTAACAAAACCGGCCTGGACAATTCCGTAGGACATTCCCTGGAGAGTAGGCTCTGTACAACCGCCGATAGCGCAGTTGCGTCGGATTACCTCAACGGGTAAGCCACTGGTATTAAGCTCATGGGTGACATATGTTTTCTGGTTGAAAAAAGCAGGATATCCCACCCCGGTTTTCACGCAGGCGGCTGCTTTCATCTGAAATTCATGGCTAAGGTTATCGGACCACCAAACCGACAGGGTTGGCTGAGTCATCTGCATATTAATCTGAGCCTGCAGTATCGCCAGCGAAAGGTCGTTATCGGCAGGATTACCGTCTCCATCGACCCCGCCTAAAATAAGGTTCTGGTAAAGATTTCCGTGACCTAGCCCTTGCCAGCTGAGGCTTGCGATGTATTCTATCTGGGTCATTTTTACAAAAAGCTCTTCAAAAAGAGGCACTGCTTGATCAATGGTCATATCAGGATCGTTCCTGAAATAGGGGATCAGTACCTGGTCGAGGCGGCCGGGTGAGTATCCCAGGTGGGAGCCTTCGATATGGCCGAGGAGGTAAGTGAACCAGAATGACTGGAGGGCTTCGCGGAAATTCCGTGGTGCCTCCATCGGTATGCGGCTGCAGGTTGCTGCCATCTGTTCCAGCTCGGCTTTTCGTACAGGATTTTTTTCAAGGGTGGCCATCCGGCGGGCCTCTGCGGCATAATTCTCAGCAAAGGTGATGGCTCCTTTCAGGGAAATGACTGCCGATTTCCAGAATTCCAGTCGGGATGCATGAACTTCCGAAACATTACCCGCCGATATTTGACCTTCCGCTATGTTCCCTTTAGATCTGGAAAAATCAGAATCTGATCCGGTAAAAACTGAATCCGGACCGGAAGTCTCTGAATTAATTTTTTCCTCAATATCTTTTATGATTGCACGGTAACCTCGTCCGACAGCGGTTTCATAATCCAGGATCAGGCGGCCCTCGGGACAAGGCTCATGGGGTGCGGTGTATAGGCCGATCTTCCATCCGTTTTCGATAAACTGAGCTTCCGGAAAATTCTTTTTCCACAGAAGGTCTCCCTGCTCCATGAAACATTTATCCTCCCAATATTCACAGATTTCCTTGAAGGATTCGAAATCGTCAGTTCCGATGAGGAATTTACCGGATATCAGTCGCAGTCCTTTGCCGGCCGCTTCTTTCATGGCTTTGCCGATACCTCCGCCAATGCCCTGGGCGGTATGTTTCGACTGGGCATCCTGCTCCTCCTTTCGCATTTCCTTGAGGAATGGACTGGCGGCATAGTTGGCATAAGGGATTGCTCCGCGGATAAACCTTGTTTTATTGCCGGCCAGAACATCATTTTCATTGATCACCGGTGTCATGTGGCTAAGGGCCCAGGCATGGTCGGTTGCCCGCCTTATGAGAACCTCTGTCCCGCCCGTTTTCCGGTTCGATTCCGTCAGATATTTGATATATTCGATATCCACCATCAGGGGTGCATCAAGATATCTTGCCTTAAAGAAGGCTGACCGGTTGCAAGAGGGCTTTCCGGTGATTTCGCGATTGGCTATATGTTCCATAATAATTGTATGCTTATCCTTGACAATAGGGGTGAGACAAAATAGGGCAGAGGGCAGAGGGCAAAAATTAGTCAGAAGACGGAAGACAAAAGAAATAGGTTAAGTTAAGTACCAGGTTAAAAACCAATCTCCTTGCCACTTACTTACTCCTTGATTCTTAATTCTTTCTACTAATTTTTGCCCTCTGCCTTCTGCCCTATTTTGTCCCATCCCGTTATTCATAAAACTCATTCATTCAATCCCGGGTTGAAACCCGGGTCTATTAATAATTGCCGGCTGCCGACTTCTTTAATAATGCCCATTTTCTTCATCAGGAAAGTTGCGTTAAGGTTTTTACTGACTCCGGGGTATAAAAGGTAGTCAAATTTAAGATGATTTTCGTCGGTAATGACTTCAAAACAACGATTTAACAGGCGGCGGGGGTATTCTTTTTCCAGCTCGCCGAGTTCCACATCGTGAGTGGCCACCAAACCGGATGCACCAAGATCTGTGAGACGGCGGATGAGGGCGGCTGAACCGGTGTGTTTATCGCGGGAGTTAGTCCCTTTAAGCATCTCATCTACAATAACAAACAGTTTTTCTCCTTTTTCAAATCTATTAATAATGAGGCTAAGTTTTTTTATTTCCGCATAAAAATAGGACTCATCATCGCCGAGAGAGTCGTTAGTACGAACACTGGTATGAACCGATATTGGAACCATTGCAAATCGTTTTGCGCAAACGGGACCGCCGGCCATGGCCAGTATCATGTTAACGCCGACCATCCTTAGCAAGGTAGATTTTCCGGCCATATTTGCCCCGGTAATCAGATAAATCCGACCGTTCTTATCAAAATCCAGGGAGTTGTCGACCCTTTTAGCGGGATTTATCAGGGGATGGCCACCATCGGCAATTTCCATGCTGAATGCTCCGTCGCGTATTTCAGGCCAGGCAAGATCCGGCCGGTTAAATGACAGGCTGGCGAAGGAATTCAGTGTTTCAAATTCGGCTATTGTGCCGATCCAGGCGATAAAAGCATCGCGATAACTGTGCCTCCATCGTTCCAATCGGATCATCAGGAGGATATCCCAAAGAAAGAATGAGTTCAGTATAAAGCTTACTATCAAATTTCCGCGGGCTTCGAGTCCCCACAGAATTTCGGTGAGTTTCTTCATTATCCGGCTTGCCTGAAAATCACCCCTGCTTTAGGCTGCTTTTCAGGTCATTCAATTTTGGAGCTATAAAACTTTCCTTTTCTATGAGTTGAAGCAACCCGGCATATTTCCGGAACATTTCGAGCAGCCGTTCCAGCCTTTCCTGCTCCCGGTTAATGACGCGTGTTCGACTGATTATCAGGCCTATCGGTATAAGAAAATAGAGATAGCTAAGAGACGGTAGACGGAAGACGGAGAGACTAAGAGACGGGAAGAGAGAAAGAAGGATAGGAGGGAAAATGGTTAGAAAGAAAATGGATAGGGTGATTATTGAGTTAATCCAGATAGCATATTGGAAGAAACGGGTTTTGCTGAACCGGTCGGGAGCATCGAGCCACGATCTGATCTGGCGATCGGGATTCTGTTCCCAGTCGGATTCACGAGCTGTGGCAAGAAAATTCTGTCGCCATTCGAGCTTATTTACGAGCTCTCTGACAGCTTCCTGACGTTGGCGGATACTGGCGGCATCGTTTCCCGGATAAAGGAGCCGATGACCCAGAGTTTTCCTTCCGAGAGGCGTGGCGGTTCGGTTAACGAGACGATAGATACTGTGTTCGCCGAAAATATCCAGGTCGTAGCTGTATTCATGGTGATAATCGATGAAGTTTATACCGGGGTCAAAAGCCGAATGATCACCGGCCAGAGCTTGAATCTCCTCCTGGTTGATGGTGATCAGGATCTTTTGGAAGTTGATTTCGCGCTTGAGGTTTACAGCCAGCTTTACCAGATAAAGAAATCCGGCCAGCAAGAGGAATGGAATGATCAGCAGGGCAGTGTTTTTAATTTTTATCGAGACATAAACCATAACAACCATCAGCAGGAAGGCCAATAACCGGGCAGCGCCAACCCTATTGGATTGGGTTTCCAGTTTCTGTTTGGCAGATTGAAAAAGGAGGATGCGTGCCTCGTAATTTGGTAGAGCTGTCAGCTTTATAGACCTGTCACCTTTCATCTCTTATTTCCGTCTTTTATAATTGACTGTATCCTTGATGATTAGAATTTAGACAAAATTAAAAATACAAACAAAATTTTCACAAACACCTGTAATTTAAGACTATGTCTATTTTAGCTGTCAGGTCCAAGTATATCAGCTGACAGCTTTTGTAATAAGCTCCTAATTTTCCTTGAGCTCCAGTTAAATGCCCCTTTGCGCTGAACGGCAATCTTCCCCTGGCGGTCGATAATCGCCGTTGAGGGAATCGAGCGGGAAACCAGTTCAGCTCCATTAACCGTGCCATAGTAAATCGGGAAAGTATACCCCTCTTTCTCAATAAATTGCCGCACTTTCTGTGGATCTTCGGAGGTGAGCAAAACAAATTTCACTTTGGTTCCAAATTCCTTGTAAAGCTTTTCAATTGCAGGCATTTCGGCTCTGCAGGGAGGACACCATGTGGCCCATTGATTCAGGAAAATCACTTCACCCTTCAGCGAACCAAAAGTGATTTCAATTCCCTGACTGTCAATTAGTTTACAATCGAGACTCAGCGGGCCCAAAGCTACTCTTTTGTTTTCCGGGATCTCAGGGTTTGTTATCCAGGTTCTTGCCACAGCAACTCCCGATAACAGTATACTGCGGGTTGCCGGAATCAAAAGCATTACCAGAAGC
>CAILAQ010000137.1 GCA_903832165.1 uncultured Bacteroidota bacterium
TGAGCTTTATTGAGAAAAGAAAATATCTCTATATCTTCTCTGGTGTAATGATGCTTATATCTATAGGATCGATTGCTATCCGTGGTCTGAACTATGGGGTAGATTTCAAGGGGGGGCGTACATTTACAGTGCGATTTGATCAGCCGGTTAATAGCGAAAAGCTTGGTATCAGTATAACTGACGCTTGTAAGGGAGTCCCTTCACAGGTGAAAGTTTTCGGTACCTCAAACCAGGTTAAAGTGACTACTCCTTATATGGTAGACAACCAGAATCCTAATGCAGCGAATCTGGTTGACCAGGCTCTTTTCGAAGGCTGTAAGGCTGATCTGGCTCCGGGAACCGATTTTAAGACTTTCATGGAGAAAAACAGGCTCGATAGCCAGCTGGTGGGACCAACTGTCGCCAAGGATATCATCAGAGGAGCTATATTCGCTATCATCTTTGCTCTGGTAGTGATGTTCCTTTATATCCTGGTGCGTTTCAATACCTGGCAGTTTGCACTTGGTGCTGTTGCTTCCTTGTTCCATGACTCTGTTATTGTTCTCGGACTCTATTCTCTTTTATACAGCATCATGCCATTCTCCATGGAGGTTGACCAGGCATTTATTGCTGCTATCCTTACAATTATCGGGTATTCCATTAACGATACGGTGATTGTATTTGACCGTATCAGGGAGTACAGTACTCTTTATAAAAAGCGTGGCAGGCATGAGCTCTTTAATCAGGCTGTCGACTCCACCCTTGGCCGTACACTGAACACGGCAGGTACCACTCTGGTTACATTGATCGCCATCTTTATTTTTGGCGGACCTTCCATCAGAGGTTTCGTATTTGCCCTGCTGTTCGGTATCGCTTTCGGTACTTACTCTTCGATCTTTGTGGCTTCCTCAATTACCTATGACATGCATAGGTGGTCACAAAAAAGAAAAGGTCTTCCGGAAAATGAATAACATAACTTGATATAAGAAAACCCCGGATTCACCTCCGGGGTTTTTTTTTATATATTTGCTGAAAATACGACTCATGGGCGGTGGAGAGATAATTGTTGTTTTATTAGCTGCATTGCTGCTTTTTGGCGCGGATAAGATGCCGGAAGTTGCTAAGGGACTTGCCAAAGGCATGAAGGAGTTCCGCCGGGTAACCGACGATATCAAACGCGAATTTGAAGAATCGACCCGTGATATTAAGACAGACATAAACGATGTTACGGCTGAGGTGAAAAAGAATGCCGAAGAAGCCAATAAAAATATTCGCAGTTATATCGATGAAAATGAAGTAGCCAAGGATATTAAGAATCTTGACAACGATCTGAAAGGTTAATCCCGTTAACTTTTTTTAACAGATTTCGATTCTATTGGCTGATTTGTAATGGTTTTCAGCCGTCCCAAAGTCTTATATTTGCGCGAAATACCCTTTATGAAGAATTTTCTGACGGGAATATTCCTGTTATTGGTGTTCTCACCTGTTTATAGCCTTGGTGAAAGAAAACAGATCAGCGCAATGCGCTCCAATGCTAAAATTGTCATAGATGGGGTATTGAATGAACCTTCCTGGCAAACTGCTGAAACAGCTAACCGGTTTATTACCTATTCTCCAACTATGGGGCAACCTGAAACCCAACGCACGGAGGTGAAGGTTCTCTATGATGATAAGGCTTTATATTTCGGGGTACATCTTTTTGATTCGGCTCCTGACAGTATCAAGGTTGAACTGACCAAGCGTGATCAGGTAGAGAATGGTAATACTGACCGGTTTAAAATATCACTGAATCCGTATAATGATGGACAGAACCTGTTCGCTTTTGAGGTGTCAGCTGCTAATGTTCAGGCGGATACAAAGCAGTCAGCATCGTCATCTGGCGGTGATATGTATCAGCATGGTGATGCTTCCTGGAATACGGTCTGGTATAGCAAAGTTACTCTGACCAACGATGGCTGGGTTCTTGAAGTGGAGATTCCATTTGCTGCCATACGCTTTCCTAAACAGGATATTCAGGTTTGGGGTATTAATTTCCAGAGAACTGTTCGGCGCACACGCGAAATAACCACATGGAACGCTGTCGACCGGAATTTTGGCGAAGAGAGCCAGGTGGGTAAGCTAGTCGGGATTAAATCAGTTAAATCGCCAATTCGTTTGGAGTTGTATCCGTTTGCAGCAGGATATTATCAATTTTCTCCTGATGGTAATGGCTTTTCCTATGCAGCGGGTATGGATCTCAAATACGGCATCAATGATGCCTATACA